>JBAWDM010000019.1:0-3946 GCA_049590735.1 Asticcacaulis sp.
GGCCAATTCGATCTGGGCCGACAGCTACTTCCACTTTATCCATTACCATTTCACCCTGTCTGTGCCGGGCTGGAGCCTGAACGAAAGCGTGCTGGAATGGGTCAAGGAAGGCCTGATGGCCATCTTCTTTTTCCTTGTTGGGCTCGAGATCAAGTATGAAATCTTCCGGGGGGAATTATCCAGTCCACAAAAAATAGCCCTGCCGGTGATTGCCGCCTTCGGGGGCATGGCCATGCCGGCGCTCGTCTATTGTCTGGTCAACTGGGGCGGTGATCTGCGGGGCTGGTCGGTGCCGACAGCCACCGATATTGCCTTTGCTCTGGCCGTTCTGGCCATGGTTGCCAAATCCCTGCCCACTAGTTTGCGCGTATTCCTCCTGACCTTGGCGATTGTCGATGATCTGGGCGCCGTGATGATCATCGGCATATTTTATAATTCCGAATTCAGCCTGCCTTATCTGGCGGCTGTCATAGCGCTTCTGGCCTTCATGGCGACATTGAAATATATCGTGCGCGTGCGTCCGGTCTTATATGTCGCCTATGCGGTTTTGTTCGTGCTGATCTGGGCCATGAGCATCAAGGCGGGGCTGGGCCCCTCACTGGCGGCCGTCATGTCGGCCTTTTGCGTGACTCTGGGCGAAAGCCGCGAAAAGCCGGTGCTTAAAACCATCATTCAGGCCCTTCACCCCTATGTCGCCTACGGCATCCTGCCCTTATTTGCCTTTACCGCAGCCGGTTTTTCTCTGGTAGGTGTAGGCTGGGAAGCCCTGACCGATCCCCGCTTCTTAGGGGTCGCTCTGGGCCTGTTTATTGGTAAGCAGGTGGGCATATTCTCAGCCGCCTGGCTGGCTGTGCGCTGCAAAATCGCCCGCATGCCGGACGAAGCCACACTGGGACAGCTCTACGGGGTGTGTCTTTTATGCGGCATAGGCTTCACAATGAGCCTGTTTATCGGGGCTCTGGCCTTTCCGGCAAGCGATGAAGCTGCCCATATTGCGGTAAAATCAGGCGTTGTCCTTGGGTCAATTTTGTCGGGCAGCGCAGGTGCAGCAATTCTGATGTGGCGAAAATAAAGCATAGCTAAGTTTAAAAAGCCTTATAATCACTCAGTTTTTTTGCGCACTACTTACCCTTTTTAATAAATTGAACTATTAAATACCCTTCCTTTACCTTAGGTAAGGTTTGCATTGCCGTATGCAAATAAACTGTATTTGTTTCCGTTAACGTAATGTGGTATTAAAAATAGTGATCACAACGCGAATATTTCGTCTGTGACACGCCATAAAATAAAAGACGAAATCGTCAAAATATTTACGTAAGGGAACGAAATGCAAAGTGCGCCACATTTACTCAGACATCGTCGCTTCAACCATTTAATGGCCAGTACTGCGGCTTGCGCCATGCTGGCTGGTCTGTGTCTGGTGACTATTCCCGGCACGGCCCTGGCTCAGGACGCAGCTCCCGCGGCTGAGGACTCGACGACTGTGGTGGTGACCGCCCAAAAACGTGAGCAGCGGCTACTGGATGTGCCCATTGTTGTCACCACCTTGTCGGCCAAGCTTTTGCAGGATGCGGGCGTGCATGACATTAAGGACATGCAGATTCTGACACCCGGCCTGACGGTGACGTCTACTCAAAACGAAACCCTGACGACGGCGCGTATTCGTGGTGTTGGCACGGTTGGCGATAATCCGGGGCTGGAATCCTCAGTGGGCGTGGTGATTGACGGCGTTTACCGCCCGCGCAATGGGGTTGGATTTTCTGATCTGGGCGAAATGGAGCGCATTGAGGTGCTCAAAGGCCCTCAAGGTACGCTGTTTGGTAAAAACACCTCGGCCGGTGTGATCAACATCATTACCAAAAAGCCCAGCTTTCAATTTGGCGCGGATGGTGAGGCCACTTTCGGCAATTATGGCGCGCAGGGTTATGCGGCTTCTGTGACCGGCCCGATTGTCGATGACGTGGTGGCCGGCAGGCTGTATGTCGCCAAACGTACGCGTGATGGCTATAATAATGTCGATACCGGCCTTGGCCCGCGTACCCTGACCGATGATCAGGATCAGGATTTTGTCACCGCCCGCGGCCAGCTTTTGTTTGTGCCCAACGCCACCTCTGACATCCGCGTGATCGGCGATTACAGCCACCGCGATGAATATTGCTGTGTGGCCATGCAGGTGCGCACAGGGCCCACAGGGGCGGCGGTCAATGCGCTGGCGGGCGGTCACGGCGTAGCGACAACGCCTGATCCGGATGCGCGTCTGGCCTATGCCAATCGCGGCACGCATCAGGTGGTGCGTGACGGCGGGGTGTCGGTTGAGGGCAATTTTGAATTACCCGGCCTGTTTGATTCCAAGCTGACCACGATTACCGGCGTACGTGACTGGAAGGCCACCAATGGTCAGGATATTGACTATACCGGTGCTGATATTCTGTATCGCAAGGACAATGGTGATTTTAATGCCCGCTTCAAAACCTTTTCGCAGGAAGTGCGTCTGGCGGGGGCAACGGAACATCTGAACTGGCTGGTAGGCGCGTTTTACGTCAATGAAAGACTGACGCGTAACGACTCTTATGTCTATGGCGCGTCCTATGAGCCCTATATCGGCCTGTTATTGTCGCAACAGGTGACGGGTACGCAGGACCCGACCTTTGTGTCCAAGCTGACCGGTCGCGCCTACGGCAAGAATTACGCTGCGGGCGCTCAGGCGCGCGATATGTACACACAAAAAGACGAAAGCTACGCGCTCTTTACCAATAATGCCTGGAAGGTAAATGACGCTATCGAGCTGACTTTGGGCCTCAGATATACCCACGAAGAAAAGTCCATGACGGCCCTCTATACCAATAGTGATGGCGGGGCAGGCTGTGGCGCGGGCGTGCAAATGTATCAAAAAGCCGCCACGCTTCTGGCGCAGAATGGCAATAATCCCGGCGCGGCGGTCGGGGCAGGGGCCAATCCCTATTGGGTGGGCGCCATTGCGGCCGGTAAGGCGCCTACACTTGTGGGCGCCTTGTGTCCCTTCTGGGCCAATCCGGGCTTTAATAATCGCCGGGTGGCTGACACAACCACCGACAGCGATTTTTCAGGCACCTTCAAAGCCGCCTGGCATATTACAGACAAGGCGATGTTATATGCCTCCTATGCACGTGGTTATAAGGCGGGCGGCTATAATCTGGATCGGGCCCAGACCGGTATTACACCGGACTCAAATCTTTGGTTTGATCCGGAAACCGTCAATTCCTATGAAATCGGTCTGAAGACCTCCCTGTTCGATGAGGCTCTGGCGTTTAATATCACGGCCTTCGATCAGGAATATGAGAACTTCCAGCTCAACACCTTTTTGGGCACGGCCTTTGTGGTCGAATCCATCCCCAGCCTGACCTCTAAGGGCTTTGATGCCGATATTTACTGGCGCACACCCATTACGGGCGTCAGTGTTCAGGGCGGAGTGTCCTATGCCGACACCACATACGGTAATTTCTCTGCCGCCGATCTGGATAATCCCGCCCACTATCCGGGTTTGTCACTCCTGCCCGGGGCGCAGGTGTCTTTTGCGCCAAAATGGACATCGTCTCTGGCTGTCACATGGGGCCGTAATTTCGGCAATATGCGCGCCTCTGCCAATCTGGCCGCTAAATACAGTTCGGAATACAATACCGGTTCGGATCTGGTCGGCTTTAAGGAACAGGAAGCCTATACATTGCTCAATGGCCGTATCGGCATAGGGCCTGCTGACCGTAAATGGGTGGTGGAACTGTGGGGCCAGAATCTGACGGATGTGACCTACCGGCAGGTGGTTATCAATGCCCCCTTACAAGGCACGGGCTTTCAGAATACCGTGCAGACCGGCGGCTCCAATCCCGGCACCTATTACGACAAGACGCTGGATTCCAACACCTATGACGCCTTTCTGGGCGCACCCAAGACCTATGGCGTGACCCTGCGC
>JBAWDM010000020.1:0-1874 GCA_049590735.1 Asticcacaulis sp.
ATATGGCTTCAACGCTAAGCGCCTCACTGGAACTGGCTAAGGAAGGGCATTTGCAGCTTCAGCAACTGGCGACCTTTGAAACCCTGTATATGCGCAAAAAACAGGCTGTAATGGGAGGTCAGCATGGCACCTGAAACCCTTGAACGGGCCATTGAGGCCCTGCTGTTTGCGGCAGACGGCCCTTTGTCGGCCTCGGAAATCGCTTATCGCCTGCCTGAGGGGGCAGAGGTCGGAAAAGCCCTGGCGGCTTTACGCGCCCGCTATGCCGGACGGGGCATCACGCTGGAAATCATCAATGACCGCTGGCAGTTTCGCACGGCCGCCGATCTGGGCTATCTGATGGTCGAAGAACGCGAGGAGCCGCGCCGTCTGTCCAAAGCTGCTTTAGAGACACTGGCCATTATTGCTTATCATCAGCCGGTGACGCGGGCCGAAATCGAGGCGGTGCGCGGGGTTGGCCTGTCGCGCGGCACGCTGGATGTGCTGCATGAGATGAATCTGATTCGTCTGAGGGGGCGCAGGCGTACGCCGGGCAGGCCTGTCACCTATGGCACAACGGATGCCTTCTTAGAGCAGTTTTCGCTGTCGTCTCTGGCTGATTTGCCCGGTGCCGCCGATATGCGGGCCGCCGGACTTCTGGATCTGAATGTACCATCGGACTTCATGCTGCCGGATCCTTCAGGCGGGCAGGCGCGCGAAGATCCCAACCTTTTGGACGACATAGACGAGACGGAATTTGCGCAGGACTTCTTTGAGAAGGACTAATTTTGGCCTGCTGACGGTAAAACCCTGCCGTCGGTGTGTATATTTTACGCAAAAACACTTTCAACACGGGCAAACTTAAGCCTATAAGAACGTAAATCTGCCCGCATGGGCTGACATTTACAAACCGCGCTACCATTTATTGATGGGTAACCGGTTCGGAGGAGATGAAGATGGGTAGTTTAAGCGTTTGGCATTGGCTGATCATTGGTATCGTGGTGCTTGTCCTGTTTGGTGGCGGAAAGCTGTCGGGCCTGATGGGGGATGCGGCTAAGGGCATTAAGGCCTTCAAAAACGGCCTTAAGGACGAAGATGAAGACGTTAAGCCTAAAAAGGTCGATGATGAGCCTAAGGCTTAATCTTACTTATTGATTTTATAAGAGAAAGTCTTTCACATGGTGCCCGGTATCGGGGGCGGTGAGCTCATCCTTATTGCTGTTGTGGCCCTGGTTATTGTCGGGCCGAAGGACTTGCCGAAGTTGTTACGACAACTGGGGCGCTATGTCGGCAAGATGCGCCGCATGGCGGATGATTTCCGTACCTCATTTGACGACATGGCCCGCCAAAGCGAGCTGGATGATCTGCGCAAAGAGGTTGAGGCGCTGCGGACAGGCAAGGTTCAGGCGATCGAGGATATCAATACCGAGGTCAGTTCCATCGGCAGCGACATCCAGTCCAGCCTGCGGCCCGAAAAGGCCTATTATGCGGGCAGCGGCGAAATGACGCCTTTGGAGACACCTGAAATCGTCCCTGAGACGGTTGTGCCGGAAGGCTATGACGATCAGATGGCCGGTTTGCCGCCTAAGGACAAGTCAGCCGAGGCGGCCCCCGCAGAGACGCCGCCGTCAAAACCCAAACGCGTCCGAAAGCCAGCGACAAAAGCCGTGGCGAAAACCGCAGAGCCCCCAAAGGTCGCAGAGCCCCCAAAGCCCAAAGCGCCTGTGAAACGCAGCACGGTGAAAAAGCCCGCCACCAAGCCCGTATCCAAGCCCGTATCTAAGGGTGACGCGACATGAGCGAAGACGAAACCCTGCCGGCCGTGCAGTCGGTCGAAGACACCGGCAAGCGCAGCATCATGACGCCGATCCTCCATGATGAGGCCGAAATTGAGG
>JBAWDM010000021.1:0-15487 GCA_049590735.1 Asticcacaulis sp.
GCAGGAGCCATCTGCGGGAAGGCGGGTTAGGACACGACGGCGGATGCGGCTAAGTAAGTAAGATACCCCACCACCACGCCGCAAAGAGCGTCGCGGTCCCCCTCCCCATCAAAGATGGGGAGGTATAAGTGGAGTGTTCACTGCCACATCCCGACAAAGTTGGAGACATGATTATTTTCGGCGCTTCGCCCGCTCCAGAGCCATCAGCCGGATACCATCCGCAACGCCATCTATGTCCCGGTAAACCTCGGCCGCCTGAAGCCGATAAACCTCAAGACCTTCACTGCGCAGGTAAGCATCGCGTTTTGTATCTTTTACGATTTGCGCGTCTTCGCTGTGAAGTCCGCCATCGACCTCGATAACCAGTCGCGCCTTGAAACAATAGAAATCAAGAATATACGGCCCAAACGCATGTTGACGTTTGAATACCAGGCCATCATCCAGACGCAGTTTCAACCGCTCCCACGAAAGCCATTCCGGCCCCGTCAAGGTTTTGCGTAACTGGCGCGCTAAGGCTGTTTTGCGTTTGGGTGCATCGATCATGGTGGCCAAAGATAAGATGCCCCATCGCCAAAACGCAAGACGCCAAAATCCTCCTGACGGGTTTTGGCGAGATATGGCATAATGTGTCGCCAACACGCCGGACATACCCCCATGACGCCACCTGAGCCCATAGCCTTTGCCACCCCGAACGACCTGTCACAATGGCTGGCGAACAATCACGCCAGCGCCACAGAACTGTGGGTGCGGATTTACAAAAAACAATCCGGCACGCCTTCGGTGACCTGGGAGGATTGCGTGATTGCCTCTTTGGCGTGGGGCTGGATTGACGGGCATAAACGGTCGTTAGATGAGGTGTCGTTCCTGCAACGCCTGACGCCGCGCCGCGCCAAATCGAACTGGTCGAAGAAAAACTGCGAACACGTCGAACGCCTGATCGCAGAAGGCCAGATGCAACCCGCAGGTCTTGTCCACATAGAGGCCGCCAAGCAGGATGGCCGATGGGAGAGCGCCTATGCCGGTTCCGCCGACATGGTCATACCTGACGATTTTTTGGCGGCCTTAGCCAAAGACCCTGAGGCCAAAGCCTTTTTTGACACGCTGAACCGCACCAATTTGTTTGCCATCTATCACCGCCTGCACACCGCCAAAAAGCCGGAAACACGTGCCAAACGCATAATCGACATCGTGCAGAAACTGCGCCGCAATGAGCGTTTTCATTAAACAGATTTTCACGCTGCCGCCTCAAAATCGCCGCTTCACCTTGCAAAATAAGGCGTGACCGTTAAAAGTCAGGCGCGAATGCGTGCCGCGTATGAGAGGATGTACCGCGTGTTAAGTTGGATTGCCGGACTGATGCTGAGCACGACAGCCGCCCAGACCCCACCCCCAAAACCCGATGCCGCCCCTTTTGCAGCCTTCAACCTATCGGATTGCGGGCCGATAGCCGACAGTTCCCCGCCCTATGACATGCCACGCGAGGTGATGTTAAAAGCGCTGCTGGATCAGCATCCTTTACGTGTTGATATTTCTGCCTTTTCCGGTAATCAGATGCCCTTAAGTGAGCGTATCGCCGGCGCCTGTGATGATGCGCCCTGTGTGGCCGGACACAGCGAGACGGGCGATCTCAATCTGGCCGTCTCGGCCATGCTGGATGCCCGCCAGGACGATCATTTCCATCTGATCTGGCAGGGCGCATCGCCCGAACCCGCCACCCGCAAAGCGCAGATTGCCGCCTTTTTCGATATGTCACAGCCCGGCTATGGTGTGCAATGCCTGATGGAAGCCCCGCCCCCATCGCCGCCCCCTGCGCAGATTGCCGAAGCGCCAGAGCCTGACTCAGGGGGGCTTTTGTCCAGATTGCGCATCGCTTCAACGGTCAATGAAACCGAAAAGGCCGATTACAAATCGCGCGACCCGGCGCGCTTTTCCTATGTTGATAATGCCTCCGATTCCAGCCCGGTGGCGTCCGTCAAGCTGGCGGTCGTGGCTCCGCCGGTACTGGCATGGGGACACACCGACGATCCGACACGCAGTTTTGGTGATATCCGGCCTTTTGTGACCTATGAACGCACATCTCAGGCAGATAAATATAATGAAATCAACAATGTCGATTTAGGCGTCCGCAGCCATTTTCTGTTTGCCCGTGATGACGGCGCCGAAGCCTATGTTGGCGGGCTGACCGCGGCCTATGAAACAGATGACAGCCTGAAATCGTCGCTGTTACGCTTCGAAGCCTCGGTGCGCCCGCCTCTGAAAGCCTGGATGCGGCGGATGACGGGACATGATCCCTCAGAAGCCTGCCGATGGTGCCAGACCTCAGATCTGGCCTTTGTGGCAGACTATGTGAATGTCAGCGATCCGGGCTTCAAACAGGCCCTGTACGACCTGCCGCAATACGGACGCGTGGGCTTTGATGCCAATTGGGCTTTGCGTTTAAACCGGGGCGAGGATAAGTCGAGCTTTGGTGTTAATTTCAACTATAGCCTGCGTCAGGATCTGCAAGGCAGCGATGCCAGTGCCCGACGCTTTACGACCCGCGCCGCCTATTACCCAACGCCTCAAAGCCATTATGTGTTTGGGCTGGAATATGATCAGGGACGTGACCTGACCTCTTTGGTGGATATTGACCGCTGGATGGTGACCTGGGGCTACCGGCAGTAATCATTTTTGGGCCATTATGTCAGAGCCTATGTCTGATTGGCCCATTTGTGACCACAAAGCCGCGCCACAAGGTTTGCGGTCTCACATCCTGCGCGCAAAGATACCTTGCTTAGGTGGGAGGCCCTCGCTAATCTAACACCTATTATGCCATTCAGGTAGCCCGCCCTTACAGTAGTGAACTTTACCATGTGCCATGTCCACCGTCTTGTGCCAGCCCTCGTACTGAGCCTCAGCGCGCTCGCCATAAGTGTTTCCGCACAGGCTCAGGCAGACGATGAGGATTATCTGATGATGGCCAGTTCATCGCAAAACGTGTTTTTTTCACCGTCGGGACAGCCGTTTCGCGCCGCCAATAACCAGCCCTATCCCGTCATGAAATGGTTTCAACAGGCCGATATGGATAAGGACGGCAAGATCAGCGAACAGGAATTTCTGGCGGATGCCCTGCAATTCTACATTAAGCTGGATGTCAATCATGATGACTATATCAGCAGCCCGGAAAACACCCGCTACGAGAATGAGGTAGCACCGGAAATTCAGCGTATTGATCCGCGCGTTAAACAACCAAAGCGCTTTGAAAATAATGATAATGACCCCAATAATGCCGGTGTTCCCAATAATGGCAAATATTTGCATCAGATGATCGGGGCGTCGCAATACGGGCTTCTGGACGAACCCCAGCCTGTGCGGGCCGCCGATGCCAATTTCGATTTCCGTGTCTCGAAACAGGAATGGATAAACGCCAGTGAGGCCCGTTTTGGCCTTTTGGATATCAATGCCGACGGCTTTATAACGACGGATGAATTGGCCAAAACGCCGGTTCAGATTGCCGCTGAAACGATACCGGCCGGCAAGACCAAGAAAAAAGGTTTCGGCTGGTAACAGGCCTGATACCCATTTTATATTTTTAGAGGCACGCCGGATATTTGGCGCGGAACATGTTGAAAAAAGTGAAAACATTAGGGTTGTTTGGTTTGGGAGCCTTCGGACAGTTGATTGTCAAACATCTGGCGCCCTATTTCGACATCTATGCCCATGATCCCGGCCCGCAGGCTCGTGCCTTTGCCCGCCGCCACCATGTTACTCTTGTTGATCTCACGGTCGCCGCAGGCTGCGATATTGTTGTGCTGGCCACCCCAATCCGGACACTTAAGGCCTTGGCGGAGGCCATCGCGCCGCACGTAAAACCACGCGCTCTGGTACTGGATGTCGGCTCGGTCAAGATCAAGCCGGCCAAATGGCTTTCGGAGGCCCTGCCCGACAGTGTCTCCATCCTGTGCACCCATCCGCTTTTTGGGCCGCAATCGGCGCGCAAGGGCATCCATGATCTGGAAATCGTCATCTGTCCGGTGCGCGTGCGTCATCTGGCAAGTATTATAAGATTTTTCGATACAACCCTTGATCTTAAGGTGTCGATTGCCACGCCGGAACAACACGATAAGGCTTTGGCCACCGTGCAGGGCCTGACCCACCTGATTGCCAAGGTTTTAAGTGGTCTGGAGCCTCTGCCGAAGGTTCACACCACGCGGTCTTACGATCTGATGATGCAGGGCGTGGGTCTGGTGTCTGGGGATTCCGATGAGCTGTTCTTATCCATCGAACGCGACAATCCCTTCGCGGTCGAAGTGCGTAAGCGCTTCTTCAATGAGATTGATTCCCTGCGCGGCCGATTGGATGCCCACGACAACAGCCCTGAAGCCTGATTTTAAGGGCTAAATCCGTGGCGCAATGAGGCGGCGTACCTGACCGGCATGGCTGGCGCCATCGGTCGGCTGGTATTTGGCCAGCACAAGTAAATCATGGCTCATGGCGGCACTTATGGATGTCATATCATAATAGCCGTCACGCTCAGTGTCTGTAAATTTATGCAAGTTTGGCCCGGCCAGCAGCCACATGGTCACCAAGGCCAGCATAGCAAATGTGATGAATATTATACGTTTCATGATCTGACTCCCAGAGCGTTTCCCCAAAAAGGTGTGAAACAACCGCTTTATCACCTTGATGAAACGTGATATGAACGATGTTCACAACTGCTGTTTAGCACACCATGAACAATGTTCAATATAAAAATGAACAAAGTTCAAAAAAATATCTGAGCCTGCCCATGTCCTTAAAACCCAGCTTAAATCTTACCGAAAAACGTCAGGCCCAACTGGAGGCGCTGATGGTCGCCGCCGAAAAGCGAATTTGCGAACAGGGCACCCATAGCCTGAAGGCGCGCGATCTGGCGGCGGATATTGGCGTGGCTTTAGGCGGGCTTTATAATATCGTGCACGATATGGATGCGTTGTTGCTGATGGTCAGTTCACGCACGCTGACGCGTCTGGGCGAGGCCATTGAAGCTGCCACGCATGACATGCCCATGACCACCCGGCCAGAAGCGCTGGAACGTCTGGTCGGTGTGGCACAGGCCTATCTCGGCTTTGCGCAGAAAAACCTGCCGCTATGGCGCATGATATTTGAGCTGCGTCTGGCCAGCCCCCTGCCTGACTGGGCGGCGCAGGATCAGCTACGGCTGTTTCGCCACATTGCCGAACCTCTAAAGGTCATCATGCCGGAACTGGATGACGCCGCCCTCAGCATTCGCGCGCGCACCCTGTTTGCCGCCGTACATGGCATTATCAGCATCGGGCTGGAAGATCGCCTGATTGCCGTGCCGACGCAAAAACTGGCGGATGAGACCGGCTGGTTGATCCGCGCCGCCTGTCGTTAACAAAAAGCCCGCCTCCGGAGAGACGGGCTTTTCGTTATAGGCCTGTTGTCCACTTACCAGATACGGACGCGATCTTCGGGCGCCAGATAGTATTTGTCACCCGGCTTTACGTTAAACGCGGTGTACCAGTCGTCGATATTGCGCACTGGGCCAATGCTGCGGAATTCCGCCGGCGAGTGCGGATCGGTCGTTACCTGATTCTTGATGGCGTCATCGCGATACTTGGAGCGCCATACCTGTGCAAAGCCCATAAAGACGCGCTGATCGCCGGTAAAACCATCCAGAACCGGTGACGGCGCGCCCTTCAGATACAGGCGATACGCATCAAGCGCCAACAGGTTGCCGCCCAGATCGGCGATATTTTCCCCCATGGTCAGGCCGCCCTGAACATGGACACCAGGCAGCGGTTCATAGGCGTCATATTGCGCACCATATTTTTTGGCCTGCGCCTCAAACTTGGCCGAATCCTCATCTGTCCACCAGCTTTTCAGATAGCCCTTGCCGTCATAATTACGACCCTGATCATCAAAGCCATGCGTGATTTCATGGCCGATCACCCCACCAATGCCACCATAGTTGACGGCCATATCCGCATCCGGATCAAAGAAGGGCGGCTGCAGGATGGCGGCCGGAAAGACAATCTCGTTGCGGGTCGGTGAGTAGTAGGCATTGACAGTTTGCGGCGTCATTCCCCATTCATGCGGATCAACCGGCTTGTCAATCTTGGCAACCGACCAGGCCCACTCAAAGCCATTGGAGCGTTCAACATTGCCGTACAGATCGTCCGATTTCATCTCAAGCGCGCTATAGTCACGCCACACATCGGGATAGCCGATCTTGACGCCAAATTGCGACAGTTTTTCCAAAGCTTTGGCCTTTGTCGGCGCACTCATCCAGGTCAGGTTCTCGATGCGTACCTTAAGGGCCGCCCGCAAATCGGCCACAAGTCCTTCCATCTTGGCTTTTGACTCGGCCGGGAAATAATCACGGACATAGGCGCGGCCCACGGCTTCACCCAAGGCCCCATCGGCCAGACTAATGGCGCGCTTCCACAGGGGGCGCTGTTCCTGAACGCCATTCAGGTCACGCGATTGAAATTCCCAATGCGCCGTGGAAAACCGCTCCGACAGATAAGGCGCGGCCTGATTGACCGTATGGAAAATTTGCCACGCTTTCAGAGTCTCAAGCGGCGTATCGGCATAGATTTTGGCGATCTTCGGGAAGGCTGTGTTTTCCATCACAATCACCTTTTTCGCCGCCGAGAGATCCGCGCTCTTAAACCATGAACTCCAGTCAAAACCGGGCGCGAATTTCGCCAGACTGGCCCGTGTCATGGGATTATAGGTCTTATTATCGTCACGTCGCTCAATCCGCGACCAGCTCACCTCGGCAATTTTGGTTTCCAGCGCGACAATATCCTTAGCCGCCTGCGCAGCATTCGGATAGGCCACCATGGTTAGCATTTTCGTGACATAGGCCTCATACATGGCTTTCTTTTCCGCAAAACTTGCCTGAAGATAATAGTCACGATCCGGCAGGCCCAGCCCCGCCTGACCGACATACAACACATTGACGGGCGGATTTTTGGCATCGGCATCAACAAAGGCAGCAAAGAAGGAGCCGCCAAAATCGCCACTGGTGTGCCCCATATAGCCGGCCATTTCAGCCTTGGTTTTAATATTACGAATAGCGATCAGCTTAGGCGCCAGAGGGGCAATATCCAGACGCTGCGGCGTGGCCTTATCCATCATGCTGTTATAGGCCGCCGCAATCTTGGCATCATCACCACTCAGGTCTGTACGGGCCGCCAGTCCCGTAATCAGCACCTTCATGCGATTTTCCGACAATTCACCCAGCGCCGGAAAGGAACCATAATTGGTGCGATCGGCCGGTATCACCATTTCGCGAACGGCCGTGCCATTGACATAATCAAAAAAGTTATCACCGGGCTTGACGCTGGTATCCATGCCTGAAAGGTCAATGCCCCAGGTGCCAAACTGTTTGGCTTTAGTATTGGGTACAGCCTGATCGCTGCCATCAGGGCTTCCGCTAGGGCCATCTGCCGCCAGAAGCGCCTCTACGGACGACAGGGTCTGCCTGTGGCAATAGGTGTCAATACAGGCGGCCTGCGCCGACAGGGCTGAAGCGGCAGTAACGCAAACCGTCACAAGCGCTGTGCCGCGCGATAAGATATGAAGAAGACGCATAAAACCATCCTTAAGTGTACAAAATTTTGACCGGGATCAGCATCGGTCAAAATGGATAAAAATGATACCAGTTTCAGCCTATCGTCTTTTTTATCTGAGCAAAATAAAATTTCGTGCCCGGGTCATAAAAACACGTACATTTGGGGTTACATTTCATAGTAACTTCCCCCTATAGTTCAGGTCTGCCTCTTTACATGGAAACCTTATACGCATGACCGCCACGACGGCCGATCACCTGACCACGATTGCAAAAGAAACCTTTGCGCCGGTAATGAACAATACCGATACCCACGGCTACGCCTTTTTTATGATCGTCTTCTTGCTGGCCTCTGCGGTGGTTGTGCCGGTCTTCCAGAGATTCAAAATATCCGGCGTGCTGGGGTTTCTGCTTATCGGGGTCATGCTGGGGCCGGATGTCGTGGGCCGTGTCGCCAAGATATGGCCCATGTTTGACGCCTTCGAAGTGGTGCGTTCACATACGGTGCACCAACTGGCGGAGCTGGGGGTTGTCTTCCTACTGTTTTCCATTGGCCTTGAACTGACATTCGAGCGTCTGAAATCCATGCGGCGTCTGGTCTTCGGGCTGGGGGCGCTACAGGTAATGTTGTGCGCAGTGGCCCTGACTGGCATGTTCCTGTTGCTGGGCCAGACGATTGTGGCCTCTATCGCACTTGGCATGGCCATCGCTTTGTCGTCGACGGCCGTTGTCATTCCGGTTCTGGCGGATCGCAAGGCGTTGCAGACTACATCCGGCCGCAGTGTGTTTGCCGTCCTGCTGGCGCAGGATCTCGCCGTAGCCCCTATTTTGATTACCGTGGTTATGCTGGCGGGCGCCGGTATTACCAAAGACGCCCCACCGCAACTGAGTGGCCTGTTGGCTTTGATTCCGGCCCTGATGGGTGTCGGCATTCTGGTGGTGGGCGGACGCTGGCTGCTGCGGCCTCTGTTTAATACGGTCGCCATGTCCAATTCGCGTGAGCTGTTTATGGCCGCCTGTCTGTTGGTCGTTCTGGTAGCCGGTCAGATCTCGGTCATTGCCGGCTTAAGCATGGGGCTGGGCGCTTTTGTCGCCGGCGTCCTGCTGGCGGAAACAGAGTATCGCCGTGAAATTGAAATGATGGTCGATCCGTTTAAGGGACTGCTGCTGGGACTGTTTTTTGTGACCGTAGGGGCGCGGCTGGAAATCGATCAGGTCATTGGCAACCCGGCCCTGGTGCTGGGCCTCGCCTTTGCCCTTATTCTCGTCAAGATGGCGGTCATCTTTCCTGTGGCGCGCCTGTTCGGCCTCAATAACCGCAGCGCCCTTGAAACCGCCGCCGTTCTGGGGCCGGCGGGTGAATTTGCCTTCGTTATTATTGACGAAGCCATTGGCACGAAAATATTATCAGCCGAAATCGGCCAGACGGTCATTTTGTCATCCATTATTTCCCTGTTCTGCATTCCTTTCCTCGCTTCGGGCGCCAGCCGCCTGTCGCGCGCCATGACCCGAAGCATCACTACACCTACCGCCGTAGCACCGGATCAGATTAAAGAGGTCGATAAGGTGATTGTGGTGGGGTTTGGCCGCGTCGGCGAACTGGTCACCGACATGCTGAAAATTCACAATATCGACTATATGGTTGTCGATTTTAATCCGCAGGTCACGGCCCGCGCCCGTGCTCAGGGCGTCGAAGCGTGGTATGGCGATGCCTCCGTGCCCGATTTTCTGCGCAATCTGGGACTGGATCGCGCCCGCGCCGTTGTTGTGACCGCCTCAAAGCCGAACTTTACCGATCAGGTCGTCATGGCCGTGCGGGAGTTGCGCACAGACGTCCATATCATTGCCCGCGCCCGTGATGCCTCACATGCCCAAAGACTGTATCAGATGGGGGCGACAGACGCCGTGCCTGAAACGATCGAGGCGTCACTGCAACTGGCGGAAAACACACTGATTGATCTGGGTGTGCCCATGGGGCTTGTGCTGGCCTCTGTTCATGAACGCCGGGATGTTTTCCGCAAAATGTTCGGCGTGCGCAAGTCTGTGAGCCCGGATGAGGCCCTGAGTGCCGACAGTCCTATGGCCAAGGCTGCGCTGGCAACCGTTAAGCCGATCGACATCTAAGCCGTATATCCGATCAAGTTGACGCATAGGTAAATTGACGCATACGTCATATTTTTGAGAATAAAAACACGAAAAAAAAAGCTCGCGGGATACAATCGTATCTCAGCGAGCTTCTTTATGAATTTAAAGAGCGTTTCCTCCCCGAAATGCGGGAACTGACTTCTCTCTTTGGTGAAGTTCCGTTCTCTTGAAAGGGAGAAACCATTTTTCACCCCCCTCTGTCAACAGCATTTTGTCACTTTGTGTCAAAAATTTTTCAGCTCAGGCCTAAACTGCCTTTTTTATAATACATACTTGTCAAAAACAGGCATGCCCTTACGTAAAGCTTAACGCGATTCAACTATAGATTTCAAATGATTAATAGCCTCAGCACGGGGCAGGGTTACCTGTCCGGGGCGCCCTTCTTTCCAAACCTTATTGTCATTTATCTGCATGGCCAGATTACGACCCAGATCAAGATCCTTTATGGTGATACTGCCTGCTTTCAGCTCATCCTCACCCATCATGACCACAGCGGGACTTAAGCGACGGTCTGCGTATTTCATTTGTGCCTTCATGCCTGACCGGCCCAGATAGACTTCGACCGCCAGACCTGCGGTGCGAATCTCTGCCGCCAGCTTGAAATATTCGCCCATATCCGACTCAGAGAAGGCAATAATGACGATAGGGCCACGCACGGCTCGCGCCTGACCAGCCTCAGACAGGGCAAGCGCCGCCGCCAGACGCGTCACACCAAACGAAAAGCCGGTTGCCGGTGTCGATTGACCCGTAAACCGCGCCACCAGATCATCATAGCGGCCACCACCGCCCACCGAGCCAAACTTAACCAGCTCGCCTTTTTCATCGCGGGTCTCAAGCAGAAGCTCGGCCTCAAACACGGCGCCGGTATAATATTCCAGACCCCGCACAATAGACGGGTCAAAAACAGCCTGAGCCTCATCCACACCCAAAGCCGTAAGGGCCGTTGCAATACGTGACAAATCTTCTAAGCCGGCCTGCCCCTCTTCCGAGCCCGCCAGCACAGCGCCCAGACGTTCAAGCACCATAGTGCGTGAGGTCGCGTTTTGCGCCGCGGACACAAAATCCAGCACGGCGGCAATCGCTCCATCCTTCAGCTCCGCCCCCTTGGTGAAGGCACCGCTCTCATCCTTGCGCCCCTTACCCAGCAAGAGTTGCACACCTTCGAGGCCCAGGCGATCCAGCTTGTCGATGGCGCGTAAAACGCCCATCTGCTGAGCCGCATCGCTGACGCCTTGCGCTGATAAAAGCCCATTTAACAGCTTGCGGTTATTGACGCGTAATTGCGCTGGCACGCCTGTTGCTTTAAAGCCGGCCACAGCCAGGGCAATCATTTCCGCATCGGCTTCGGGACGATCAGAGCCAATCGTATCGGCATCACACTGCATGAATTCACGCAGACGGCCCGGGCCCGGTTTTTCATTACGCCACACAGAGCCATAGGCGTAACGCCGAAACGGCTTGGGCAAACCCTCCCAGTTTTGTGCGGCAAAACGCGCCAATGGGGCCGTCAGGTCATAACGCAGCGCCATCCACTGCTCATCGTCATCCTGCTGGGCAAAGACACCGACATTGGGCCGATCCGAATCCGGCAGAAATTTACCCAATGCATCGGCATATTCAAAGGCCGGTGTTTGCAGGGCTTCAAAACCGAAGTCTTCATAGACTTTGGATACAGTCGTGATCAAACGCCGCTCAAGCGCGATCTGGTCTTTGCGCTTATCGGCAAAGCCGCGCGGTGACCGGGCTTCGGGACGAAAGGATGTGGCGGGTGTGTCTGGGTTTTCGCTCATATGCGCCGATTATAGCATCCGGTGCTGTGAAACAAGTCTGAGCCTTGGGATTCGCCGCCACAACCCGTCTCAGGCATCGCTGTGAAAACAAATGGACAATTTTGACAATATCGTCAAAAATTTCCCTGATGAAATTGCCGCATTCCTTTTGACTATTTTCTCTCACATCCGGCCATTTCACAATCCATTAACCCTTTGTTGGACTCAAGGGCGTCATAATGGCTTTGCGTTTCCCCCTGTAAGACAAAAAGCTCGACGGGGGCTAATACCAAGGAGTGTGCCAATGAAACCTGTCCTGCCCGTCGCCGTCTTGCTTGGCCTCCTGCCCTTAGCGGCCCTGACACACGCCTCGCTGGCGGATCCCGTCCCGGCAGCCCCGTCAGCCGCGAGCGCCCCGCCCTTAAGCCCTCCCGTCAGCGCCATCTCCTTTGAGCCGTTTTTCGCCGATATCGTCAAACATGCCGATACCCTCAAAAAAGAAACCGAAACTTTCAACGCGGATAAACCTTCGCTCGAGCTGTTGAAAACGTCTGCGTTCAAAACCTATATCCATGACATGAAAAACTTGTCGACTAATGTCATGAAGGGCCATCTGATCCTTAAAAAACGCGGCACCGATAATGACCTGAAATGCATTACAATGGGGCTGACCATTGATCTCGATATCAAAAGAAACGCGCTTTTGGCTTCTGCGAATGACGCTGAACTCAGTGACAATCTGACCAAGACAGCCAGCCTGCTCAGTGATGTGCATGATGTGATTGTCACGCCCGCCACCACGGATTCCGGCCTCGACTGCACGCTTGAATTTGGCGATAAATAATGAGGTTGATGATCCATCTGGCCCTCATAGGTGCGCTTTGTCTCACGGCCTGCGGCAAGCCGCCCGAAAAACAGGCCTCCCCGCCAACCGCCGCCAGAGTGCTGCCCGCAGATCAGACAAGCTTTATTGCCCTGCCCCACGATATACGTGACAAGATCAAAGATCCCGGCGCCGCCACGGACACCTTCTGCGCCAAGTTTCAGGACTATCATGCATTTAACGGCTGGAAGGGCACCCTCAAAGACCTGCGCATTTCCACTCTGGATGGCACAGCCGATCTTGAGATCAATCTGGGGCGCTCCATTCGCATAGAAGCCATTATCCCAAAGTCTGATCCGCTATATCCCGCCTTGTCGAGTCTGACCTATGGCTCCCCCATGACCGTCAGCGGTAAATTCACACACGCCAATAACAATGCCGACTGCACCTACTATTTTGGTCCGTTTGGCGTGCATCTATCGGCCCTGAAAGGGGATTAAGCCCCGGCCTGTAGCCGTTTCAGCACATCCTCCTTACTGAGAATCTGCGGCAGCACCACCGGCTCGGCCTTATCTGCGCCGTAATAGACATAGAGCGGCACGCCGGATCGGCCATATAGGGACAGATAGCGCGAAATTTCCGCATCCTGATTGGTCCAGTCACCGACCATATAAACCGTGCCGGTCTCTTTGAATGCCTTGGCCACCTCTTTTGTGTGTAAGACGCGCGCTTCATTGACCTTGCAGGTCACACACCAGGCCGCTGTCATATCGACCAGAACCGGTCGGCCTTCGGCGCGCAAGGCCGTCAGAGCGTCCAGCGTAAAGGCCGTCTGCGCCATATCCCCGGCGGTCGGGGCTTCGGTTTTGGTAACCGACGGCAGGGACGCCGCAATAAGGCATAAGGCGAGACCACCCACCAGCAGCACCGGTTTGACAAATTTCGGCAGGCTCAGCCTCGCCACGGCCAGAGCCACGATACCTAGGGCCAGAACCAGCAGGATAACGCCGCCCATCTGCACCTGCTGGGCGAACACCCAGATCAGCCAGACCGCCGCCAGATACATGGGAATAGCCAGTATGTGTTTCAGCACATCCATCCACTTGCCCGGTTTCGGCAGGGCGCGCGCCACAGCAGGCACATGGACAATCAAAAAGGTCAGGGCGACAAACGGTAGGGCAAAGCCTATCCCCAGCGCCACAAAGATCGTCAGGGCCATGACGCCACCCTGCGCCAACGCCGCCCCAATAGCTGTGGCCATAAACGGGGCCGTACACGGCGCGGCGACCACCACAGCCAGCACGCCGGTCAGAAATGCGCCAAGGCGCGGACGGCCCTCTGACACCCTCAGGCCACCCACCGCCTGCAATGAGCTGCCGACATTAAACAGACCCGACATATTGAGCGCCACCAGAAGCATAACCAGGCTTAAGGCGGCCGTGACATAGGGGGATTGCAACTGAAACCCCCAGCCGATCGCCTGCCCGAACAAACGCGCCAGCAGCAGCACGGCCGCCAAGACCACAAAGGTCAGGATCGTGCCTGCGCCATAGGCCAGGGCTTCGGTTTTCGCCAACCCCTTATCGTGGCCGGAGCGCGCCAGACTGAGCAGCTTCATCGACAGAACCGGAAACACACACGGCATCAGATTAAGAATCAGCCCGCCCGTAAAGGCAAATAGCATGGCCAGCAATATGCCGCTCAGTGACCCGTCCGCCTTGTCCTGCGGGGCATCCCCCCACCCATGAACAGAGGCCGCCAGAGGCGCGCGTGTAAGCCTTACCTCATAGGCCGTGCCATCACTTAATTTCAACACACCGCTCAGATCACCCGCCGGCAAGGCCTCACCCGCTGCAGGGACGCGCAAGCTGAACCCCTCAGCGCCCATATCCGGTTTTTGCGGTGCCGGCCCCTGCACGACATTGCCCTGATGCGGAAAGAAATAGGCCCCCTGCGCGTTTTTCCCCGACAAAGGAAAGCCCAGTTCGACCACACCCTTATTCAGCGCAATTGTCCCTGATATAGCCGGTGTGTGCGGCAAGGCTTCCTGTGCTTTTTTAATCAGAGCCGCCTCAGGGCCCGGCTGGGGTGCGCCAACCTTAAGCGTCAAACTGACATCGAGGCTTTCGGGGATGCAGACATCGGCGCAGACCAGAAAGTCGACATGGGCCTTAAGGGGCAAATCATCACCCGCCACAAGTTTTGCGCCATTATGCAGAGGCATCAGCAAAACCGTCTGGCCGGTAAAGCCATAGCTCATCAAACCAAAGGCGGGTAAGAGGTCCGGCGTGGGATACTCTGTATCGCCAATACTTACACCATCCGGCAGGTTCCATTTGAACTTTGGCGGCAGGCCGGTATCGCCGGGATTGACCCAATAGGTGTGCCAGCCGGGCGAAGGCGTATAGTCCAGCGCCAGTACCACATCGCCATCAGGTGCGACCGTCAGGGATTGCGCGATCAATCTGGCCTTTATATGGGCGCTTTGGCCGTCTGCGGCCTGAGCGGGTAAGGCTAAGGCGCAAAGACAGGCCAACAAACTGATGAAAAATCGTAAAACAGACGTCATGCACCACCCGATAAGCTGATCATGCCTGTCTATACGTTGAAACCCGGCCTGAGGTGACACAAAAAAATCGAAACCTGCTTGATTAAGCCCGTCTTCACGGCTCTTTGGCGGCCGTGCAGTCTCTGTCGCCATTCATGCGCGTGACCCAAACCGGCTCAATATAACGGTCGCCATCACGAAAACCGGGGGCGCAGCCTTCAGGTACGCTGGGCGCGTTTCGGCCCTTGCCCGTCATGTCGAGTGACAGGCCTACGGATGTCGAGCTGCCACCCCGCCGAGAGCCAATGCGCCCATGACGATCATAACCATAGCTGTAATCTGAGCCATAATAGCCATCACCATAGCCGTAACCATAATAGCCATTATCGCCAAAATCGGTCCTGGCAATGGCTATGCCCAATGTGCCACGCTCACCAAGAGGCATATAGGAGGTGGCATAGGCGCTGCGGTAACCACCCGTGCCGACCGATACACTGACCTCACCGTGTGGCTGACGTGGTTTGCCTGCGGTTTCGTCGGGCCATAAGGCCTCATCCCCATAGTCAGGCGCGGTGCGTTTAATTTTCGGGGCATCGGCCACCCAGGCCGCCACCTGTTCTTCGGTCGTCAGAACCTTACCG
>JBAWDM010000022.1:0-1524 GCA_049590735.1 Asticcacaulis sp.
GCGACGAAGCCGAAGCGGCCCCGGCTGAAGAAGCCTAAAGCGTCTAAAACCTGCTTTTATAAAGGCCTCGTTCCTGTTAGGAACGGGGCCTTTGTTATTTACGGTCGGGAGTTCTGCGTGCATCTCATTGTTGGCCTTGGCAATCCGGGTTCGCAATATGCGAAAAACCGCCACAATATCGGCTTCATGCTGATTGATGAAATGGCGCGCAGCCCCGCATTCGGCCCCGAGAAAAAGAATTTCGACGGCATCACGATGGATGGCCAGATAGAGACGGCCAGGGGTATGGAAAAGGTGCTGCTGCTCAAGCCGCAGACCTATATGAACCTGTCGGGCCAAAGCGTGCAAAAGGCTATGCAATTCTATAAGATCAAGCCGGAGCGCGTGATCGTTTTCCATGATGAATTGGACTTAGCCCCCGGCCGCTTACGCCTGAAAATGGGCGGCGGCCATGCCGGCCATAATGGCCTAAGGTCGATCATGGCCAATATCGGCCCCAATTTTGTACGCGGCCGCATGGGTATAGGCCATCCGGGCGCCAAGGAGATGGTGTTGGGCTGGGTCTTGTCCGATTTCGCTAAGGCCGATCAGGCGTGGCTGAGCGCCCTTAATGAGGCCTGCGCCCGGTCCATGCCCATACTGCTATCCGGCGCGCCTGATGCAACGGAGCGCTTTCAGAATAAGGTGATGCGTCTGGCCCCTGCCCCCAAACTGGATATGCGGCAGTTGAACGCTTCAAAAGGCGATTAAATCTGGCTCTGAGGGCGAAAATGCTTTAGGTGAGCCCCAACTGTTTTCATTCATACGAAGCTTGATTTCCATGGCCCTTAAAGTCGCTATCGTCGGTTTGCCCAATGTCGGCAAATCGACCCTGTTCAACGCCCTGACCCAGACCGCATCGGCGCAGGCCGCCAACTATCCCTTCTGCACCATTGAACCCAATACGGGCGATGTGGCTGTGCCTGAGCCACGTCTTGAGGTGCTGGCTAAGATAATGGGCTCCAAAGAGATTATTCCGGCCCGTATCAATTTCGTTGATATTGCCGGTCTGGTGCGCGGTGCGTCCAAGGGCGAAGGTCTCGGCAATCAGTTCTTGGCTAATATCCGCGATTGTGACGCCATTGCCTTTGTGGCGCGTTGCTTTGTCGATACCGACATCACCCATGTCGAAGGCCGCATTGATCCGCTCAGCGATCTGGAAATCATCGAAACCGAGTTGATGCTGGCCGATCTGGAAAGCCTGGAAAAGCGTCTGCCGAACTTAGAGAAACGCGCCAAGACCGGCGGAGACAAGGAGGCCGGTGTGACGGTCAACCTGATCAAGGCGGCCTTAGAGGAACTGCGCGCCGGAAAACCTGCCCGTATCGCCTTTGAAAAGGGCAAGGTCCCCAAGGAAGACATCAAGGCGTGGGAAATGCTGCAATTGCTGACCTCAAAGCCGGCGCTTTATGTCTGTAACGTTGAAGAAGGCGCCGCCGACAAGGGCAATGAGCTGTCCGATGCTGTCGCCACCCGCGCCAAGGC
>JBAWDM010000023.1:0-5676 GCA_049590735.1 Asticcacaulis sp.
TCGGATCGCCAGCGTGACCCTTGACCCAGTGCCATTTAATCTTGTGCGGTTGACAGGCGGCATCCAGCCTCATCCACAGATCGTCATTTTTGACTGGCTTTTTGTCGGCCGTTTTCCAGCCGCGCGCCTTCCAGCCCTTGATCCACTCGGTCATGCCCTTCAGCACATATTGACTGTCGATATAGAGTTGCACGTCACACGGTTTTTTGAGCGCCTCTAGCCCCGCAATCGCCGCCATGAGTTCCATGCGGTTATTAGTGGTCTGGGCCTCATAGCCATACAGCTCTTTTTCATGCAGGCCGGACATGAGAATACAGCCCCACCCCCCTGGGCCGGGATTGCCCTTACAGGCGCCATCCGTATAGAGAACCACCTTACCGCGTTCGGTCATGCGTCGGTCAACGCCTTGGGCAGTTTGAAGGTCACGGTTTCACGCACGCCTGAATTTTCGATGATCTCGGCATCAAAGCGTGCCGCCACTGCCGCCACCAATTCTTCAATCAGATTTTCCGGCGCTGAAGCGCCCGCCGAAATGCCTAAAACCTTAACGCCCTTCAGCCAAGCCCAGTCAACAAAGGACGCATCATCGACCAGATAGGCGGCTCTGGCACCGGCGCGCAGGGCTACCTCAACCAGTCTTTGAGAGTTGGACGACTTGGTTGAGCCGATGACCAGAACCAGATCGCACTCGGCGCTGACGGCCTTGACGGCATCCTGGCGGTTGGTAGTCGCGTAACAGATGTCTTCCTTGTGCGGCAGGGCAATGGATGGAAAGCGCGTCTGTAGGGCTGCGACGATTTCCGCCGTATCATCGACCGACAGGGTCGTCTGGGTTACAAAGGCCAGATTATCCGGATCAACGGGCACAAAGGCCATGGCCTGGTCAACGGTTTCAATCAGCTTGACCGCGCCGTCGGGCAACTGGCCCATAGTGCCGATAACCTCAGGGTGGCCGGCATGGCCGATCAGGATGATTTCGCGGCCTTCGTTGAAATGGCGCTCGGCCTCGACATGCACCTTGGACACAAGCGGGCAGGTCGCGTCCAGAAAAAACATTTGACGCGCCTGAGCGTTCGCCGGCACGGATTTGGGCACGCCATGCGCGGAAAACACCACGGGCCGATCGGGCGGACATTCATCCAGTTCTTTAACGAACACCGCCCCCAACGCCTTTAGCCTGTCGACAACGTGACGGTTATGGACGATTTCGTGGCGCACATAGACGGGGGCGCCAAAGCGTTCCAGCGCGCGTTCGACAATCTGGATGGCGCGATCCACACCGGCGCAAAAGCCACGCGGGGTGGCCAGATAAACTTTTAAGGGGGCAAGGTCTGAGGACATGGCTCTCACATAATCATTTTCAAAGCTGAATGCGACCTAAATAAGCACATCATATCCAATGGCCCACATCATACCGGATGGGATTTTGCCGTACTTTGGCCTTAACTGATGGATAAAAACCTTTGAAAAGTGAAATCAAGGCGCTACACATCCGTAACCAAGGCGGTGAGTGCAGACTTATCACCTTTATCGCACCTGTTTCGATCACCTAAGTTTTTGGGGGCTTAATGCCTATGTCAATTGTTATGCGCCGTGTTCTGGCCGGGTTTTGCCTCGGTGCCCTCATCAGCGCCAGCTTTGTGACGGTTGCCTCCGCTCAGTCCCGTCGGCAGGATCAGAATCAGGAGGCCGCTGATAAGCAGGCGCAACGTGCGAAAAGTGACGAAGAATGGGGCAACCGCACCCTGCGTCTTAAGGCGCAAAAAGCCGAAGGGCCATGTCCGTTCGTGAAGGTGCTGTATGATGCGGCCCGCTATCATGAATTCAAGGACAATGTGGAAACGACTTCGGCCGCCGAATGGACAGGTGAAATCAACGGCTTGGCTTCGGAATGCGCCTATAAGGGCAATGACCCCATTCAGGTGGGGCTCGATGTCAGCTTTTCGCTGGGGCGCGGCCCTGCGGCCCAGGGCCAAAGCAAGACCTATCATTACTGGATTGCGGTGACGGAACGCGACAAGACCGTTCTGGCTAAGCAGGAATTTGATCTGCCGGTGACCTTTGCCGAAGGACAGGAGCGGGTGGACGTTAACACGCGCCTCGAAGGCATCTATATTCCGCGCGCTGACATCAGTGTTTCCGGTGCCAATTTTGAAGTGCTGGTCGGCTTTGATGTGACGCCGCAAATGGCCGCCTTCAACCGTGAAGGCAAGCATTTCCGCTATGTGAGCCCTGTCGAAAAGAAGTAAAGCTTGAACAGGTAAGCGGGCGTGGCGTAAGAGAACGACAAAATGTCGCCTCTGGATACCCCTTATGTCTGAACCTGCTGAGACCTTTATTGATAGCCACGATTTCCGGACGCTTTTAAGCGAGACGACCGGCAAGGCCTTTGCCGCCGAAGGTTTCGATGCCTCTGTCGGGCGGGTTAATGCTTCGGACAGGCCTGATCTGGCTGATTTTCAATGCAATGGCGCGCTGGCTGTGGCCAAGGCCGCCAAAGCCAATCCACGCGAGGTGGCCACAAAAATTGTCGGTCATCTGACGGGAGATGCACGCTTAAAAGGTGTGGACATTGCGGGGCCGGGCTTCCTCAATTTGGTGCTAGCCGAAGCCGCCTTGAGCGACCGCGCTAATCAATTGGCGACGGACGGGCGATTGGGCGCCGCCAAGGTCGAAACTAAGCGCAAGATTATCATAGATTTCGGCGGCCCCAATGTCGCCAAGCCCATGCATGTCGGTCATCTACGCACAGCGGTGATCGGCGAATCGCTCAAACGCATCTTCCGTTTTATGGGCGATGAAGTGATGGGTGATGCCCATTTCGGCGACTGGGGCTATCAGATGGGGCTGCTGATTGTGGCTGTATCGGACGAACAGCCCGATCTGCCCTATTTCGACGCCGATTTTAGCGGCGACTATCCGGCAGAGCCGCCTGTGTCGCTCGAAGACCTTGAACGCCTGTATCCGATGGCCTCTAATAAGGGCAAGGCCGACACGGATTACCGTGACCGCGCCCGTGCCGCGACCCGTGAATTACAACATGGCCGCGCCGGCTATCTGGCGTTGTGGTCACATTTCGTCACCGTCAGCCGCGAAGCCTTGATTCGCGATTACGGCCTTTTGGGCGTCCATTTCGACTGGTGGAAGGGTGAGTCCGACGCCGATTCCTATATTGAGGGCATGGTCGCCGATCTGAAAGCCAAGGGCCTGCTTGAGCCTGATCAGGGTGCGCAGATTGTCCGCGTGGCCAGAGACGACGACAAAAAAGAAATGCCGCCCTTGCTGGTTGTCTCGTCCGAAGGGTCATCCATGTACGGCACCACCGATCTGGCGACCATCAAACAGCGTCAGGCTGAATATGGCCCCGACCTGATCCTCTATTGCGTCGATCAGCGTCAATCCAACCATTTCACCCAGGTCTTCCGCGCGGCTGAACTGGCGGGTTATGCTAAGTCCGGCCAGATGGAGCATGTCGCCAATGGCACGGTCAACGGGCCGGATGGCACCCCGTTCAAAACGCGCGATGGCGGCACGCTGAAACTGCATGATCTGATTTCGCAGGCCGTCGAAAAAGCCACCGCGCGCCTGCATGAGGTTGGTTTAGGTGAAGGGCTGTCTGAGGCTGATTTTGCCGATACGGCCCTAAAAGTGGCGATTGCTGCGCTGAAATTTGCCGAATTGTCGAACCATCGCCTGACCAACTATGTCTTTGATCTGGATCGCTTTATGAGTTTTGAGGGCAAGACAGGGCCTTACTTGCTTTATCAGGCGGTGCGGATGAAATCCATCCTGCGCAAAGCCGCCGATCAGGGGCTTAGTGCCGGACAGATCAGCATTGCTGAGCCTGCGGAACGCGAACTGGTCTTACTGCTGGATGGCTTTGATCACGCGCTCAAGGAAACCTATCTGAAACGCGCGCCGAACATTCTGGCCGATCATGTTTACCGTTTGGCGCAAGGCTTCTCGAAATTCTACGGCAATTGTCCGGTTCTGGTCGGTGAGGATGCCGCCCTTAAGGCGTCACGTCTGGGCTTGGTGGCCCTGAGCCTGAAACAGCTTGAGCTGGGGCTTGATCTGATGGGCTTGAGCGCACCGGAACAGATGTAGGCAACAAAACCTGCTGACAAACGCGGGTAACTGAGGTCTATTATCGTCCAACACCAATGGTATAGTGCGCTTTCATGTCTCAAGGGGAAACAACAGACGCAGAGGATGACTTGAACGGGTCGTTTGAAGCGCGCCTGTATGACCTGATTGAGCGGCATCAGCACACGACAACCGAAGGTCTTGAACACTTCAAATCGCTGGGGGATGACGCCTTTGTCGTCGGTGATCTGGGGGGCACGCACCAGATCGGCTTTTATCTTGATGATATTCAAAAACTGCTGCGGTCTTATGGCGTTTTGCCGCCAGTCGAGCAAAAAGCCTCACCGTTTTGGTGGCTATGGCCGGATACCTGTCTGGTCTATCGCGATTTTACCATCGGTGAATTGAAGAGCCTGATCGCGACGAAAACATGGCCGGATGATGCCTATAGTTTTGAGAAAAACACCCTGACGCAAAAGCTAACCAGCTTGGCGGTCATGTTGATCACGGTGGGACTAATCGTCGGCATTGTGGCACTGTTGGGGTATTGGGTGATACAGGGGCTGAAAGATTAAGGGAGGGCAGGTTGCCGCAACTCAATCGTATTCTCATCTACACAAAGCGCATGGTCGAAATGACGGCCTTTTATGGCCAGGTTTTCGGCTATGTGCCGCGGGAGGTGGAAGGCGACCGGCTTGTTGAGCTTTTACCTATGGATGGCGGGGCCATTATCCTGCTGCATCCGGCGGCGAAATCACAAAAAGAAGGTCAGGTTCTGTTAAAACTGGTCTTTGATGTCGAGGATGTTGAGGCATTTTGTCGGCGCGCCAAGGCTAAAGGGGTGGACTTCGGGCCCGTTCATCAGGCCAACGGCTATGCCTTTGCCAATGCTAAGGATCCGTCGAACAATTCCGTTTCGGTTTCCAGCCGCGCCTTTATGCATCAGACAGCATCATAATTCCAGAATCGCGTTGACTCTTTTTCCGGCCTATCGCACAAGCGAGATATCCTTACGGGAGAGAGCATGGTTCGCCATGCCGCCGAAGGCGCAACCGCCCCGGAAACGCTCAGGCCCACGGACCGTAAGATAACTCAAACGCTGGAAAGCAGGCCGGACACGGCCTCACCGACGGAGCAACGATCAGGCGACTGATCCAAATCTCTCAGGTTCCAAGACAGCGGGGGCGCAGGACGACCCACTGCCCCTTTTATTTTGAGTAAAGCCATGTCTGAAAACCCATCCGACGCCCCCATTTTGCATACCCCGCTCTATGATCGCCATGTAGCGCTGGGTGGCCGTATGGTGCCCTTTGCCGGCTATGCCATGCCGGTGCAGTATGAAGGCGTGCTGGCTGAGCACAGATGGACACGAACAGAGGCCGGTCTGTTTGATGTCTCGCATATGGGGCAGGCGCGCCTGAGCGGTGCAGGCGCCATTGCCACGCTGGAATCCCTGACGCCGACCGATTTTGCCGTGCTGAAACAGGGCCGCCAGAAATATGCGCTTCTGCTGAACGAAGCGGGCGGCATTCTTGATGACTGGATGGTGTCGCGGCCTGAGGCTGAGGGCTTTATGCTGGTGGTCAATGC
>JBAWDM010000024.1:0-30975 GCA_049590735.1 Asticcacaulis sp.
TACCACCGCCATGACCGGCGCCACGATGACGACCGACCGCGTCGATTTCGTCGATAAAGATAATGCACGGCGCGTTCTTTTTAGCCTGTTCAAACATGTCACGGACACGCGAAGCACCGACACCGACGAACATTTCAACAAAGTCTGAACCGGAGATCGAGAAGAAGGGCACGCCGGCCTCACCGGCCACGGCGCGCGCCAGCAGGGTTTTACCCGTACCCGGAGGGCCAACCAGCAAAGCGCCCTTAGGGATCTTGCCGCCCAGCTTCTGGAATTTCGACGGGTCTTTCAGGAAGTCAACGACTTCCTGCAAATCTTCCTTGGCTTCCTCGACACCGGCCACTTCATTGAAGGTGACGCGGTTCTTGTGCTCGGTCAGCAGGCGCGCCTTTGACTTGCCAAAGCCCATCGCCCCGCCGCGTCCGCCGCCCTGCATCTGGCGCATAAAGAATATCCAGATGCCAATGATCAGAATAACCGGCAGCAAGGTCGTCAATATGCTGACAAACAAAGAGGTACGGCTGGTCTGGATTGTCGTTTTCACATTCTTGGCCAAAAGAGCATCATCCAGCACCTTATGGTCATAGTTCGGAATTACCGCCCGAAAGGTCTTACCGTCGGTCAACGTGCCCTTGGCATCGTCAATATGAATGGTGATGTCTTTGACCTCACCGGCATTCACCTTATTCAGCAGGTCTGAATAGATCAGTTCGACCGGTTTTTCGTGGCTAAGCCCCAATCCGGATGGATTGGAATTGCTCATGAAAAAGTAGCTACCCGCCAGAAAGGCCAGAATAATAACACCAATGGTCGCCATGGAACGCAGGTTCATGCCTAGATCTATCCTTAAATTTAGCTCGAAATGAGCTCCCCATTGCGGGATACATTACGTCATTCATCCATATAGGATGCCGCGCGCGCTTTCGCTACTGGCCATTTTCGCCAATCATGGCATCCACAAGCCCTGTCGATTGTCCTTCGCAGACAATCGCCCCGATCGCAGCATAAAAACGCGGCAACACCCAACAGGTGATCTCAATGTCCTTATACGGGCTTTGTCTTAATACAGGGTTTTGCAGACAGAAAGTCTGTGGATTATCTTTTTCCAGCACAGGCAGGCTGTTGCGTACCCCTGCGGGCAGACTCATGAGCTGCGCCAGTTCAGCCGCATCCAGCCGCGCGCGCACCTGACCTGAGGGCCGGATCCGGCCAAATGACGCAGATTTAACGGCAAAACGACCATCCCACATGGTTTCCGTACCTGCTGCGACAGGCACCACCGCCTCACTATGACGGCCAATATCCCCCGCTTCACGGGCCATAATAATGTGGCCATCTGTCTGGATCAGCCGTGCCCCGCATAGTGTTACAGCCTTTCCACCAGAAAGCCGCTCCCGTAAGGCCGCCACCTTTGCACTGCGTGGCAGCCTATTGCCGCCCCCTGCACACACCGCTGCCACGCTCAGACAGCGTCGCGCCACTTCCTCAGGCAAAGTCCACAAGACAGAAGCCTGAAAAACGATCAGGCCCAACCGCCCCATCTTTTCGGGTTGGTATAAAAGTGCCGACACCTGCTCTGATGACAAAGAGAGTGAAATTTCCGGCTGCGGCGCGCCCTGCCCCTGCAAGTCCTGACGCATACGCGCCCTCAGGGATTTAGGGCTGTCATTCGCCGGATCGTCAATCCATGCCACACCTTTTTCGCGCAACCATACCCGCAGGGCTTCGCGCCGCAGATTTAAAAAGGGACGACACAGAAAAAGACCGCGCCCTTCAGGCCAGGCGGGTGACGGCGACCATGGCTTAGGCGATGCCACATTGGAGCCCTCAAGGCGCATGGCCTGCGCTTCGGCTATGTCATCCAGCGTGTGCGCCAGACACAGAACCTTGATCCCCTTTTGCCGCGCCGCCTCTGCCAGCAAAGCATGGCGCGCATGTCGCGCTGCCGCCGACAGGCCGGTGACAGGTTTATCGCCCTGCCAATAAAGCGCTGTAAAACCTGCGCCCAGACGGCAGGCGTGATCGGCCACAGACTGTGTCCAGGCCCGACTGTCCGGATTGAGGCCATGATCGACGCAAAAAACCTCAAGCGGCCTTTGACCCCACTCAGCCAGCGCCTGCAAGAGCGCTACGGAATCGCCGCCGCCCGACACAGCCACGCCCAGAGGCCCGCTGCCGGACACACGTGCAAAAAGTGCCGGAAAAAGGGCCGGTGTTAAAGGCAATGGATCGGCCGGGTTTGCCATCTCAAAGGCCGCTTAAAGCGTTTATACTAAGACGCACCGCACTTGTTTTTGGTTTGCAGGGCCTTAGCATTATTACGCATCTCATTGGTCGCCAGCTTGGCATAGACCTTATCAAACTGGCCAAGCGCTGAACAGGCATCTTTTGTGCGCTTACCGGCACTTAGCTCTGTCGCCAGTTTCACCGTGGCTTCGGGTGCCCATGAGGCTTTCGGCCAACCCTTCAGCGCGGTGGCATAGGCAGCCACTGCCCCTGAGGAATCCCCGTTTATGGCCCGCACCTGACCCAGCCTGTACCAGGCCTCAGGGGCCTGGGTCGAATCCGGCCAACTGGTCGTAAAGGCCTCAAAAGCACTGCCGGCCTCATTGGTTTTGCCGGAGGTCATCAGATTAAAGGCCTGTTCAAAATCGCCCGAAGCGCTGCCGGTTGAAGCCGGCGGCGGCGGCGGCGGTGCCAGTTGCGCATCCAGATCGCTCAGGTGCGCATCGGCCAGATCAGCGCGCTTAATGAGGGTGTCAATGCGCGCATTCTGATTATCAATCTGCTGTTTCAGCAACTGATTCTGATGCTGAAGCTCTTCTACCTGACCAATGAGCGTCGTCAGGGAGCCGCCCTGTTGATCCAGCTTACGCGACATGGTGTCCACCGTGGCCTGAAGCGCCACGACCTCGGCATCGGGTTCAATCAGAATGGGCGGTGCACCCTTTTTGTTTTCCACGCGAGATACGGAGCGCTCAAGCTTGCGCACATTGCGGTCAAGCCTTTGCAGGCGTTTGGTGTCCCAAACCGTATTGTCCGTGGGCTGCTGACCCGGAATTTCCTCATCGTCATCGCCAAAAAGCTGTGCATGAGCCGCTGCGGGCGCGAAAGCCGTCAGGCTGACAGCCGCCACAGGCCCCCACAGGGCCAACAGGCACAATCCGGCCATAGCCCTGGCGCGGATATTTCGGGGATAGAAGTTACGATTTGTCATTCACCTGACCATTCTCAAAGACGTGTTTTGATCATAAAGCTGGGTTCGCCCCGTTTAACAAACGTACTGGACGCAGCCTATCCATACAAACACGCATCTTATTAAAAAATCCATGCTGTCTCAGATTTGAAACAGGCTTTCGACTAACAATATAGTTCGGCTGAAATAAGACAATACAGGTCAGGCTATAAAAGCATCATGCCTCCCGATCAAAGATCAGGAGGCATGATTTTTTAGCATCAATAGAAAAAGCTTATTTTGCGCCCGACGTCAGAGTGGTGTGAGCGTTGCGGTTCTGGCCCCAGGCCTCTTCGTCCGAACCATTGGCAATCGGGCTTTCCTTGCCATAAGAGATGGTGGAGATGCGCGACGGCACCACACCCTTGCTGGTCAGGAAGTCAGACACCGACTGGGCACGGCGCGCACCCAGCGCAAAGTTATATTCGCGGGTGCCGCGTTCATCGGCATTGCCTTCAATGCGGATATTGACGGCGGGATAACGCATCAGCCAATCGGCCTGAGCCGCCAGAATACCTTGCGCATCCGCCCGAATGCTGGAGGAATCGGTATCAAAATAAACGCGATCACCGACATTAACCACAAAATCCTGCTGCGAACCGGGAACAACGCCTGGCAAAGGCTGCTGAGTGACAGGCTGTTGTGCGGGCGGTGGTGGCGGCGTAGGCGTTGTTGTCTCAGCCACGGGCGGTGCCGTTTCCACGACCGGCTTGGGCTTTTGCGCACAGGCCGCAATGGATACCAGAACGCCGGCCATCAAAGCGGCACTGGCTACGGATTTTAAAGATACCCTCATAATATATTCCTTTTTAATTCGGCGTCGGTTAAATGCATATCACCGTCGGATGACGAAATTATGCACACAATTTCATAAAGATACGATTATGTGCATTACAAACTTTGTCAAATCCACGGCTTTTAGATAGCATAAAAAGACCGCTTTTTATATTTAAGACTGAAACAATCAGGTAAAAAGTACAAAAACTACTTCAAACGTGGCGACCAGGCCGGATCAGATGCGCCTCCGGCATAGGGTACGGCCCGTTCGACACGGCCTGAAACCTCGACCGTCCAAAGCGATGGCACCCCGGCCTGAGATTCACGGAAGAACATAATATAGCGCCCGTTCGGTGCCCAGGTCGGCCCTTCCTCAAGATAAGACGAGGTCAAAAGCTTGGCATTACCGCCACTGGCATCCATGACACCAATACTGAAACGGCCACCCGATTGCTTGGTAAAGGCGATCATGTCCCCCTTGGGGCTGAAGACAGGTGTTGAATAGCTGCCGCCACCAAAGGTGATGCGGCGTACATTACCGCCATTGGCATTCATCAGATAGATTTGCGGCGACCCGCCACGATCCGATGTAAAAGCAATTGTATTGCCATCCGCCGAAAAGGATGGTGACGTATTAATCGCCGCCCCACTCGTCAGCTTGCTCATGGCACGGGTGCGCAAATCCATCACATAGATATTTGTGGCCCCGCCTTGCGACACCGAAAAGGCCAGCTTCGAGCCATCCGGTGAGAAACGCGGCGCAAAGGCCATGCCGCTTATCTGGCCCACCGCCTCCTGACGGCCTGTCTCCAGATTATAGATATAGATGCGGGCGGAATCAGGCGTCAGCGCCATATAGGCGATTTCCTGACTATCGGCGCTAAAACGCGGTGTCATCACCTTGGTGTTATTGCCCGCGACCGGCAGATAGGACGGATTGGCCCCATCCTGATCCATAATGGCCAAATGCTTGACCCGCGCCGTACGATAGCCGCTTTCGGCCACGAACACGATGCGCGTGTCAAAATAGCCTTCCTGACCCGTCAGTTTTTCATAGATGGCATCGGCAATCTTATGTGCGACCCGCCGCCAGTTTTCCGGTGTGGCCGTCAGGGACTGGCCCAGCAACTGCTTTTCCGAGAACACATCCCACAAGCGAAAATCGACCTGCAAACGGCCATCGGCGTCCACAAAAGCGCGTCCATTGCTCAGATATTGCGCATTAATGGTCTTCCAGTTGGCAAATTCCGGCTGGACGGAGACATCCATATTGGTCTGTATGAAGGCCGCCGGATTGATAGGGGCAAAATAACCTGAACGTTCTAAGTCATCATTGATCACCTTGGAAATCTTATTGCCAAGATCACCGCCCGATGCGTCCGCTCCTGAAATCGAGATGGCGATCGGCAGAGGCTGAATATTGCCCTGATTAACGGTGCCGCGCAGCTCATCCTGAGCCTGCGCCAGAACTGGCATCCACAACAAACTCACAGCGGCAAGGAAAGCCACCACCAGACGGGTGGCCAAAGCGCTAAATCTCAACATCTTAATCAGTCTCATGGCGGGGTGTCCTTTATTGTCCACGACAGGCCTCCTCGGCAGAAAATACAAATGTGATGGGCCGGTTATAAAGCCCGTCCGGCAAACCCTGATAGGGCTGCCCCTTATTGACCGCGCCCATAGCCAGATTAGCCCCTGCCACCCATACCGGATCACTGCGGCGATTGACCCAAGCCAGATTAATGACACGTCCATTGGGCGAAAGTGTGAACTTAATTTCCGGATTGACCAATTGGCTGCCCGGCACGTCACAATTGACGATCCATTGCCTTTGCAACCTCTGACCCAGTTGATCCAAAGAGGTCTGGAGGCCCGCATCGGCAGGACCGGAGCCGCGCGCCGAAATGCCAGTCGTCTTACGCGTGGCCGCCTGTGCGGGACGACGAGTCGGTGCCTGAGACGGGGTGGCAGCCAAACGGCCCAGAAAATCATCCTTGGGCGCTTTTTTCTCTGGTTTTTTTTCTGGTTTTTTCTCTGGCACAGGCTTTTTAGCCGGCGTGGTTTTCTTGAGCCCATCCTTATCCGGTGGCGCCGGTTTTGTTTTTTCCGGCTCAGGTTTGGGCTGAGTTTTTGGCTTTACCGGCTCAGGAATTGGCAAGGGCGGCGCAGGCTCCGGATCAGGTTTGGCTGGTTCCGGTGGGGATGGTATGGGCTCAGGATTTTTAACAGCCAGCTCATCAACGGGTGCCTCGGCCATTTGCTGACTGGGGACATCCGATACAATCTGAATGGGCACAGAGGCCACAGTCACCGGCGGAGGTGCCATTGTCCAGCTGATATAGGCAAGCGCAATCAGGCCGACGTGCAGCAGGACGGATAATAAAAAGGCCCGGCCGAACTTATTCATCGTCCTATTGTGCCGCCTCAGTCATCGCCACCGACGACGAAGACGCCCCTTTGGTGCTCATCGTATCGGTCACCAGATTGATCTTCACAAAGCCCGACGTCGACAACTTGCCCATGACTTTTGCAACTGTTTCCCAGCTCGCAGCCCCGGCACCGCGCACATAGACCGGTGTGTCGGTATCACCGCGCGTGATGGCCAGAAGGCGTGGTGCCATCTGCTCATAGGTGGCCGGATCATCATTGACGTATATTAAACCGTCTTTATCTACGGACACCGTCACCGGATCACCCTGATCCTGCAAGGCGGCGGCTTCTGTTTTAGGCAGGACGATTTTGACGCCTGAATTGAGCAAGGGTGCCGAGATCATGAAAATGATCAACAACACCAGCATGACGTCCACCATTGGCGTCACATTGATTTCCGACAAGGCCGCACGACGTTTGGTGCGCCGTCCACGCCTGCCGCCTCCGCCCGATCCGGCGTTTCCCATGGCCATGGTTCTAGCCCCCCAGCTTGTCGCCAAGGCGGCGGGTCAGAGACACCATCAGTTCGTCGGCAAAGCCTTCCATGCGCGCCGAAAAACGCGCCACCCTGGCATTGAACAGGTTAAAAGCAATATAGGCCGGAATAGCTGCAAACAGGCCCATGGCCGTAGCAAACAAGGCCTCCGAAATAGCCGGTGCCACCGTTGTCAGATTGGTGTCGCCTTGAGAGGCAATAGCCGAAAACGCATTCATAATGCCCCAGACCGTGCCGAACAGGCCCATAAATGGCGACGCCGTGGCAATAACCGCCAGCAGGCTTAAGCCGTCTTCGACCGCATCGGCCTCAGTTGAGATGACATGATTAAGTTCACGATCAACTTGCGCCATCAGAAGGTCTCCCTGAGCCGGACTAATGGGCTTGCCCTTATAATCCTTCCAGGCGGTGGTGACGATAACCAGCAGTTTTTGCAAAGGCTCTTTAGGCTGGGTGCCCAGGGTGGCGGCAATATCATCCAGAGCCCGGCCTGAGCTAAGCGCGCCCTCTAAGGCATCGGCCTGTTTATTCGCGCGGCCAAGCGCCAGACTCTTCTGAATGATTATGGCCCATGACCACAAGGAGGCGAGCGCCAAAATGCCCATGACCACCTTGACCATAAGATCAGCATGCATGAACAAATCGACAAAATTCAAAGCGCTGGAAAGGTTACCAGAGGCTGAGCTGGCGGCGGAACTGGCGTCCATGACGCACCCCCGTAATAAGAGTTAATCGGAATCGTGAATCTGTAATAGCGCCTACCTTGCACGAAGCTTGGCGACTTTTCTATGGCAAGCCGGATGGAAACTGTGAATTTACAGTGACTTTATGAGGCAAGATGGGATTTTATAGCCTCAGATAAGTCTTTGGGCAGGCGTTTCGGCCGCCCCTTAAGGTCGATACACGCCACCTGAACCGTAGCGCTGGTACACAGCTGTGCGTTACGTTCCGCGCTTTGTTCCAGCGTAAAGCTGGCACCCGACATGTGGATCAGGCGGCTTTTGATGATAATCACCTCATCTATCCGCACAGGCGCAGCAAAGCGTATGTCCATGTGCGCCACAGCAAAGGCCAGCGGCGCTTCACGCCGGGCCAGTTCGTAATGATGCACGCCGATCAGACGCATATAGTCTGAACGGCCCCGTTCAAAAAATTTAAGATAGTTGGCATGATAGACGACACCGGAAAAATCCGTGTCTTCATAATAGATACGCACCGGCAGATGATGTTCATCACCAACAATCAAGCCGCTTAAGGGTATTTCAGATAGGGTCATGGCCTGTTTTACCCATAGCTCCGGCGCAAATCCAAGCACTATGTCTGTATTTACGCCGCTTCCGCCCACAAATAGGCCGCGCCGCGCACACCGGACGAATCGCCCCATCGGGCCGGCACAATCTGCGCCTGCCAGCTATCGCTAAAGACATAGGCACTGATCCTTTCGGGCAGACGTTCATAAATTTCCGACACATTGGACAGCCCGCCGCCCAAAACAAAAACCTCAGGGTCCAATATATTCACAATCATGGCCATGCCGCGCGCCAAACGATCCACCAGACGCTCAAAAGCGGCTTCGGCCTGAGGCTCACCTGCCCGCATGTCCGCAATAATCGCTTCACCCTTCAGGGCATGGCCGGTCACCGCCTCATAATCGCGGGCAAAGCCGGAGCCCGACACCCAGGTCTCTAAGCAACCCCTGTGACCGCACCAGCATTGCGGGCCGGGCGTTTCGCCGTCTTTGGGCCAGGGCAGGGTGGCATGCCCCCACTCTCCGGCAACGCCATTCGCGCCTTCGACCAGCCGGTGATTGACGACAAGGCCGCCGCCGCAGCCTGTGCCGACAATAATAGCAAAGACATTGGCTGAACCCGCCGCCGCGCCGTCAATGGCTTCTGACAGGGCCAGACAATTGGCGTCATTGGCCAGTTTAACCGGCCGTTTTAAGCGCGCCTCAAGGTCTTCACGAAAGGTTTTGCCATTCAGCCAGACCGAATTGGCATTGCGCATCACACCTGTGCGCGGGCTGACCGATCCGGGCGCGCCGACGCCAATCGTAGCGACCCTGTTGGCAAGTTCAGGCGCTTTTATCTTCGCTTCGGCTTCAACACGATCAATCAGATCGCAGACCACCGTCAGAGCATCAGGATAATTGCCGGGATTAGGCTCACGGTGCCTCGCCAGAAACTCACCTGATGACGAAAGCGCGGCAGCTTCTATCTTGGTGCCGCCAAAATCCACACCTACATGCAACATTTGTTTCCTGACTTTTTATCAATTTAAAACGCAAAAAAAGCCCCCGGTCATGCCCTGACAGGACATAACCGGGGGCCTTTGGACTAAGGCTTAGTGGCCGCCGGTCACGCCTTCTTCGATGACGTGGGTCGGTGCCTTGCGACACGAGAACGAGAACCACAACACGTAGATATAGCAGATGAGCGGGGCAATAAAGCCCATGGACATGGAGCCCGTCATTTCCTGAATCTTGGCAAAGGCCAGGGGCAGGATAGCGCCACCGGCAATAGCCATACACAGCAGACCCGAGGTCGCAGAGGTCGGCGCGGTCGAGCGTTCCAGAGTCAGCGTGAAGATGGTTGGGAACATGATCGAGTTGAACAAACCGATCAACAGGGCGGCAAAGGCCGGAATCAAGCCTGATGTGACGGGCACAGAGGTCAGGATGACATTGATCATACCCGTAGGCTCGGTCGGCACCATATCCTTGGTGAAGATAACCACCAGCGACAGGGCAATCGCGCCCACAGCCACCATGGTCAGCATGATGTAGTCGCGGATAAACTTAAGCAGGGCCGAACCGGCAAAGCGACCAATCATGGCGAACAGCATATAGTAGGTGGTCAGGTGACCGGCCGACTGGGCTTCGAGGTTCAGGATCTTGGCTTGCTCGAGGAACAAAAGCAGGTTGAGGGAAATCGCGACTTCGGCGCCGACATACAGGAAAATGCCGATAGAGCCCAGATTGGCCCATTTCGAACTCAGGGCGGTAAAGGGGGACACCAGATGGCCGGTCTTAGGCGCAGCGTCGGTGATCCTTTGGCGAACCATGAAGATCAACAGGATAAAAATAAGCAGCGCGACACCAATGGCCAGATAGACATTGGTCACAAAGCCAAGCGCCTGTTGCTTCATCTCTTCGGTGATAACAATGTCTTTTTTGAAGATATCACCGTTCAGCAGGAAGGAGGCCCCGAAGAACAGGCCACAGGCCGCACCCAGTGAGTTGAACGATTGCGACAGGTTCAGGCGAAAGGCCGAATCCTTAGGGTCGCCCATGGACGCAATCAAAGGATTGGCAGAGACCTGAAGAAGGGTAACGCCCGATGCCATGGTGAACAGGGCCACCAGGAAGATCGTATAGATGTGCAGGTTGGCGGCGGCGATAGCAATAAAGCAACCCGCAGCAATCCCGCCCAGGCCCACCATGACCGACTTGGCATAACCGATGCGCGACAAAAACGCCGCCGAAGGCAGGGACATGACGAAATAGGCGATGAAAAAAGCGAAACCCGTCAGCATCGACTGAACCGGTGTCAGGGTGAAAACCGTTTTCATGGTCTTCACGAGCGGATCGAGGAGGTTGGTAACCACCGCCCATATGAAAAAGAGTACGGTTACATAAACAACCGCCAGCATAAGGCCGGAGCCTCCTGGCTTGGTTGCGGCGTTAGATTCGGACATATATGACCTGCCTGTACGTTGTTAAGGTGTTTCGACAACAACAAGCTGTCTTCACCGATTGATTAAATCACATGGCAAAAAACGTGTTTTTGCTCTCTTGGCAAATGAAAAACGTTCTGCAGCGCAGCAAATCTGCATTTACCAGTCGATAACAGGTATATCCAATTCAATTGTCTGACAAGCATCGGCTATCAATCCGGCGCACAAAGTGCAGGCAAAGGGTTTGGACTCGCTTTCGTCCTTCCCCTGCCGGTTCAATTGGAAATATCCTTAATGGCGTTAGGATTTCAACAACCTTAATCTGACAGTTTAGCCCAAAGACTCATTTTAACCATGAGTCGCACCGGGTGTCTGAAGCTGTATTCAGCCGCCAAATACAACTAAACGGACTTTAAAAACCAACTTATTCAAATACTTTAAATAAAGTATATGTTGTCAGGGGCTAAAAATGACGAAACTTCGTGCTACCAGCACCGCCGGCGGGTTCAATATTTCGAACTGGTCATTCACTATAAAGTTCATGGCGCCAGCGGCTGTTGCGACCGTCTTGATGGCTGTTCTGGCCTTTGGGGCTGTTTATGTCATGAACGGTCAGGGCAAGACCATCGACAATATCAATATGAACGCCATACCGCAGATTGTCGAACTGGGGGACATCAAATCCGCCATCAAAGAAGCTAATGGCCAGCTTTATAATGCGCTCACCAAAAAAGCCACCGACCCGACCGCCAATGCCTCGGCCAGTGTCACGGCTGTGAGCGAAGACCTGGGCAAAATTGCCGACCGTGTAAAAACGGATGGCGCTAAAACCAGCGATCCGGCTCAAAAGAAGCTGTTGGCTGATCTCGGCAAGGAAGTGAAGACCTATAAAGAGGCCGTCGAATTTGCCGGTTCCGTTATGGATGTCGATTTTGCATCGGTAGGCCCGATGATGGCGCAGTTCGACACCGGTTACGCCACCATGTCTGACCTCAGCGATCAGCTGATCAAGGCCAATGTCAAGGCCGCTGAAAAAGCGGCGGCGGACGCCAAAGCCGCCCAAACGGCTGGCATCACCATGCTGACCCTGTTCGCCATTGTTATGGCGGTATTGTCCGGCGGCATCGCCTTTGTATTTGCCCGCGCCACAGTGTCCGGCATCAACCGCATCGCCAAGACGACCGAAGAACTGGCCAATGGCAATCTGAGTGTTGATATTTCATCTCTGGCGCGCCGTGACGAACTGAAGTCCGTCGTCGACAGCCTGAATGTCTTCAAATCCAATGCCGAAGAGAAGCAGCGCCTGTCTGACACCGAAGCCGCCACCAACCGGGCGCGCGAAGAGCGTACCCGTCAGATGGCTGAACTGGCGGAACGCTTCCGCCACGAAGCGCAGGACATGCTGGACGCCCTCTCCTCCGCCGCCTCCGATCTTGACGCCAACGGCCGCACCCTGCTGACCATTGCGCAGGAAAACGAGCGCCGTTCGCAAGATGCTGTGGGCTCGATCCGTAACTCGGCTGACAATGTTCAGAACGTTGCCTCGGCCACAACGGAATTATCGGCTTCGATCGGCGTTATTGGTGATCAGGCTGTGCGTTCGGTGGAAATCGCCGCAGAAGCTGTCACCGAAGCCGACCGCACCAATGACTCGATGGCAGAGCTGTCGCGCGCCGCGGATCAGATCGGCGAAGTTGTTGACCTCATCAACGCCATCGCTCAGCAAACCAATCTGCTGGCTTTGAACGCCACCATCGAATCCGCCCGCGCGGGTGAAGCCGGTAAGGGCTTTGCGGTTGTGGCCTCGGAAGTGAAGTCTCTGGCTCAGCAAACCGCCAAGGCGACCGACGAAATCCGTGAGCGCATCAAAGACATCCAGAGCGCAGCCTCGAATGGCGTTAACGCCATCCGTGGCATTGGTGAGACGATCAAGCACATGAACGAAATCGCTTCGTCCATTGCCGACAGCGTCCATCAGCAAGGTGACGCCACTAACGAAATCGCCCGCAATGTCAACGAAGCCTCTGACGGCACCTCGATGGCCTCCAGCTCGGTTTCGCAACTGTCGGCTTCGGCAGCCGACACTGAGAAAGCGTCGACCGAAATGCTCGGTGCCGCCAACCAGTTGACGCAACGCACCGAAGCCATGAGCGAAAACATCCGCCGCTTCCTGTCGGAACTGACGGCTGCTTAAAACTTTTTATAAGCGTCACTAAGTCATAAAAACGGAGATGCCATAAGGCGTCTCCGTTTTTTTATACTTAATATTTTTATATATAAATATTTTTACGCTGTATTAAACCTTGTTTGCTATATCCCTGATTAAGCCAGTGAGACCCACGGCGAGTTATTTTAAGTAACCCTATATGTGAAAGTAGCATAATGCTTAACTTCTCTTCTTCGAAGTCATTGTTTGTGGCCGGCGTTTTTGGCCTTTCCGTCGCGGCCTTTGGTTCGCAAGCCCTTGCCGACCAATGCAATGATGCCCAGACCACCACTGCCGGTAAACTGGCCGCTGCCGCTTCCAGCGCCAAGGTGAACAGCCTGATCCCCTCGGCCGGCAAGCAAATGATCAATCTGGATCTGTGCGAAGTGTCCGGATCGACCACATCCGTAGAATTCAAACTGAACAACATTGGCTCTGATGGCCTGTACTGGCTCGAAGGCCGTACCAAGGTTGTGGGCGGCGCCGCGCAGGATCTCAAGATCACCAGCGTCAGCGCCAATCTGGCCGCAGCCTCTGCCAAGGCAGGCGTAAAGCTGGCTTCTAACTAAACAGCTGATATTCCATCGCCTTATTGAGGCGACATCGAATAAGACCATAGAAAAGTGCAGATATTATCTGCACTTTTTTTATGTTTATTTAGCGAACAACTCAGCTTTAATATTTAAAGCCTTTATTTAAAACCGATAGAGCTTTTAACGTTAACAGGTTTTAAAAAAGTGTTCATTTTTTGCTTAACGGAATATTTTCCTCTTCTTGCTAATCTGTCTTCATCTTGAAGAACCTCAGGGAGAGAAAAAGATGATGAAGAAAACCCTTGCCGCCGCTATTGTCACCACAGCTATGGCCTTCGCTGCCGCCAATGCCTTTGCGGTCTGCTCAGATGACCAGGAAGCCACAGCCGGTATGCTGGCCGCCGGTGTCGCCAAGTCCACTGTTTCCAAGGTTGTCGCCGTTACCGGCAAGCAAATGGTGAATGTCACCAGCTGCGAATTCCGCGCCGGCACCTATGATGTTGATTACAAGTATAATTTCCTCGGCGCGGATGGCCTTTACTGGGTCGAACTGTCGTCCAAGTTCAGCGCCGACGGCTCAAATGCCACCACCAAGGTCGGCAGAGCCAGCCCCAATATGGCGGCGGCTGAAACCAAGGCCGGCACCAAGCTGGCTTCCAACTAATACCACTCAGGCTCATCCGGCATCTGTAAGCCTGAGGCCTGATTTCTAACGCGACAACACCCCTCTGGTAATGCCACGAGGGGTGTTTTTACAGGTCAGTCCGCATAACTTTTAAAATATACAGCCCGTGATTCATTATAAAGCAACCCTCTTGGGCTAAGCTGTATCAGGCTCAAAAAGAGCGGTCGGTCATCTTGTGGCCGATACTTCACGGAGTAACCCGGCCCATGTTTAAATCCGCCATCGTTTTAGGCAGCGCCGTTTTCTGCGCCGTGCTGGCCGGAACCGGCATATTGTCACTGAGCGGTCAGACCACTCAGATCAATGTGGTGCAGGCTGCGCCCGTGGCATCATCTGAACCGCTTTCAACCACGACAGACACCCATGTCACCGCCATCCCCAAGGCCCGTGATGGCCACTTCTGGGCCAATGCTGTGGTCAACAGCAAGGCTGTGCATTTCTTAGTGGATACGGGTGCCACCGTGGTTGTTCTGACGCCCGAAGATGCGCTCAGGCTGGGTTATGACGAAAGCGGCCTTGTCTATGACCGCGAAGTCTCCACCGCCAACGGCAAGACCCTGGCGGCTACCGTGACCTTAAGCTCAGTGGGCGTGGGCCAAAGCACTGTAAAAAATGTGGATGCCCTGGTGCTTAAGGACGGCCTGACCACATCCTTGCTAGGCATGAGCTATCTGGGCCGCCTGTCACGCATTGAGGCAACGCCGTCCAGTCTTATCCTGCATCCTTAAGCGCTTCATAGGCTTCTCGGCGTTTTTCAGCGGCCGCCATGCCTTCACGCACGCTGGCTATCGCGCGGTCTAAAACCTCAAGGCCTGCCCCCGCCTCTATCGGGTCCACAGTCATAATGCGCCGATAAGCCCGCGCGCCCGGCAGGCCGTGCATGATCCCCAGCATGTGCCGCGCCATATGCGACATAGGCACACCAGCCGCCAGTTGACCGGCCATATAGGGGCGATAGGCGTCAAGCGCCTCAAACGGATCGACGTCCTTATCCGCGCCAAAAAACAGGCGATCCACCTGCCCCAGAAGCGCCGGTTCATGATAGGCCGCACGCCCCAGCATAACCCCGTCAACCTGATCCAAATGTGCCTGCGCGGCGTCCAATGTGGCAATGCCGCCATTGATGGCGATGATGAGTTCGGGATAGGTGCGTTTAAGCTCATAGACGAGTTCATAGTCAAGCGGCGGCACATCGCGATTTTCCTTAGGTGACAAACCTTGCAACCAAGCTTTGCGGGCATGCACCGCAAACGATGTCACGCCCGCTTTTTTGCAGGCCTCAACCAACGTAAACAGACTGTCACGACTGTCCTGATCGTCGACACCAATCCGGCATTTAACGGTTGCCGAAAGCTTTGAGGCCTCCATCATGGCCTGCATGGAATCGGCGACGCGTTGAGGCTCGCGCATCAAACAAGCGCCGAAAGCGCCCGATTGCACACGATCCGACGGACACCCGCAATTCAGATTGACTTCATCATAGCCCCAGTCTTCGGCGATTTTTGCGCAAACACCCAATTCATCGGGCTCAGAACCGCCCAGTTGCAGCGCGACAGGGTGTTCAATGGGGCTAAAACCCAGCAAGCGTTCGCGGTCGCCATGAATAACTGCCTTGGAAGTCACCATCTCCGTGTAGAGCAAGGCGTGCTTGGTCAAAGTGCGGTGAAAGGCGCGGCAATGCCGGTCCGTCCAGTCCATCATGGGTGCCACACTAAAAATATGTGCTTGATTTTCAATCATTTTTTACTACTATCAAACAAACGTCGTAGGCATTAAGCATTCGGAGGGCTTATAGACCTTCACCTCGCAGATATGAAGAGGCGAGCAAAGAAATCGGCATATCCAAAGCTTTCCGTCTGAAGCTTTTACATAATTCTGATTTACGGCGCGCCTACAAATTTCGGTAGGCATCCCTATCGCTTTCTATGGACGGCTGACCCAGCATAAAGCCATGAAAACCGCGTCCCTCCTTGATCTGGATATAACAGCCTGCGACTTGTCGTCGCGCACACCTGATTTGGCGGATATCGGTTTACGCTATGTAACGGATGCCCTGCCCGGTTTCAGCCGAAAACCCTACGGTAAAAAATTTCATTATTTTGACACCCGTGGCGAACGAATCCGGGATGAAAAAATCATTGCCCGCATTCAGAAGCTGGCGGTTCCACCGGCCTATACGCAGGTGTGGATTTGTCCCGAAGCTAATGGTCACATACAGGCCACGGGGGTGGATGCCAAAGGCCGCAAACAATACCGCTATCATGCCAAATGGCGGGAAATGCGCGATGCCTCAAAATTCAATCATATACTGACATTCGGCGCATGCCTGCCAAAATTGCGCAATATTACCATGACCCATATGTCATCCCGTGGCCTGACACGTGAAAAAGTGCTGGCCACTGTTGTGACCTTACTGGAAAAAACCCTGATCCGGGTTGGCAATGACGAATATGCAAAGACCAATAAATCCTTTGGACTGACCACCCTGAGACACCGGCATATTCACATAAGCGGACACACGATACGTTTTCGTTTTAAAGGTAAGTCCGGCAAGATATGGAACCTAAAATTCACCGACAGACGTATTGCACGCGTAGTACGCGCCTGCGCCGATATTGAGGGTCAGGAACTCTTTAAATATATTGATGAACACGGCCATGTCCGTGATGTCACGTCGGGCGATGTCAATGCCTACCTGCAATTTATTACCGGAGAGGCCTTCACAGCCAAGGATTTTCGAACCTGGACAGCTACGGTTCTGGCCGCAATGGCACTACAGGACTATGTCGGTTTCGAAAACCCTGGGCAGGCAAAAAAGAATATTATGGCTGCCGTCAAATGCGTGTCTGCAAAGCTGGGCAATACACCGGCCATTTGCCGCAAAAGCTATATTCACCCACAAATTATCGAAGCCTATCTCGATGGCAGCCTTATCGCGCATTTTGCTTCCGCATCGCAGACGTCTTGTCACGACTCACAGGAGCATATGACTGCGGAGGAAATTCGCGTGCTGACCTTCCTGAGGCAACGCTTGATCTCAGTCTAAGAAATAACTCTGTCACCGTGCAGACGATAATGGCGAGATGAACTTTCGCTGACAAGCTATTGCCGTTTTAAACCTGCCGTCCGATAAATACAGGCGCGGATACGCTCAGGCGCTGTTTCAGGCGACCCAGGGAGCCATCGGCATTCAGGCCAAAAACAATCAGATTATCACCGCGTTCATGAGCCACAATGACCCGCTTTACATCTTCGAGCAGGATAAAAAAGCGCGGCCAGTTGCCTTCGGTCGGAATGATCTGCATCAGGCTCAACTGCCCGTCGGCGACTTTAAATACCGCGATACTATTATGCCCGCGATTGGAAACATAAAGGCGGCTGCCGTCAGCATTCAGGGCAATATGCGCCGAAAACGAAGGATCCGTATACCCGGCCGGCAAGCAACTCAGGGTCTGAAGCTCCGTTAAGGTGCCGTCCGGCTCACGTTTTAGAGTTAGAACGGTGCTGTGAAGCTCGGTAACCAGATAGGCATGTTTCCCATCCGGATGAAATATCATATGCCGGGGACCACTACCGGGTGCGACAGCGTAGGCGACCGAGGCCTTACCGACCATGCCCGTCTCAGAGTCAAATGTGTAGGTCAGAACCTGATCCGTACCCAGATCGACACTATAGATACGGTCATTTTCCGGTGAGAAGCCAACCCAGTGGGCATGGGGGCCGCTTTGACGGTCAGCATTTGGCCCGTGACCGCTATTTTGGCGGATCGTGGCATCTGATACCGGCAACCCATTGGCGTCGAGACGGTAAAACACCACATTGCCGGACGAATAGTTGGCAATGCCCAGACAGGTGCCGGTGGCATCTGTCGCCGTATAGCAAGGGGCCTGCCCGTGGGTCGTCACCGTTTTCAAAGCCTGCCATTGCGCGTTATAAAATGTGACCTGACCCTCATCCTGCTCATTCAGAACATAGGTGCCTTTTATGCGCGGGGACGCAGCGGCAAAAGAGGCATTGTGAATATCAGAATGATGAGCACCAAGGCTCCATTGGTCTGTTTTGGCCGCATAGGTCAGGCCATATACGCCGCCCTTCCCGTCACGATCATAGGTACCGACATACAGGCTGAGTGTATCGGCTTGCGCCGTCTGACCGAAGGCCTGATGCGCGACCGCACTTAGGGTGAAGCCGCCGGAAAGCACAAGCGCGTGTCGTCTGGTCAGGTTTCGCATTTTTCATGTCCCTTGGTTTATTTATCTTACCTGAATAGGGCAACCGGCTACGGCTGTCACGCTAATGCGAGCGATAAACCGATCGTCAATACGCCATGACAGGTTCGAACACGCGCTGGCCGCCAATCCACACACCGGCAACCTGCATTTTTGCATCCAGCCAGACCAGATCAGCACGCGCATCCACAGTCAGACCACCATAGTCAGGCGCCAGTCCCAGAAACTGGGCAGGTGCCCGACTGGCCATAGCCGAAACGGTTTTCAGATCAAGCCTGAGCATGCTCAGACTGTTTCGAACGGCCGTGGCCATATCCAGATCAGAACCGGCCAGCGTGCCGTCTTCTCCGACGCACACGCCATTTTCGACGCGAATGGTCTTGCCCTGTAGCTTAAACATCTTGGTGGCGCTGCCGACGGTCGGCATGGCATCGGTCACGAGCATAAAACGCTCATGCGGACGGCAGGATACAGCCACGCGCAAGGCTGCCGGATCGACGTGGCGGCCATCGACAATAATCCCGCAATAGGCGGATTGATTTTCAAGGGCTGCCCCGACAACGCCCGGCGCGCGATGCGTAAAAGGTGACATGGCATTGAACAAATGGGTAATGCCGGTCACACCGGCCTCAAAAGCGTCATGCATGGTGGCATAGGTCGCATCCGTATGACCGGCGGCCACAATCACACCGGCGGCTTTCAGGGTGCGAATATCTTCGGGCGTGCACGTTTCCGGCGCCAGAGTGACGAGGGTTTTTCCGCATCTCAGCGAGGATAAGAGCCTGAGGCTTTTTTCGTTGAGGGTGCGGAACTTGGACGCATCATGCGTGCCTTTACGCATTTCGCTGATGAACGGCCCTTCGATATGCAGGCCCAATACGCCCGGCACGCCCCGTTCTATGGCGGCCTCAGTCGCGCGCATGGCCGCGTCAATGACATCAAGCTCATCCGAAATCAGGGTCGGTAAAAAGGCGGTAGTGCCATACTGGCTGTGCGCCTTGCCTATGGCGGCAATGGCCGCCACCGAGGTGTCGTCATTAAACAGGACACCGCCGCCACCATTGACCTGGGTATCAATAAAACCGGGCAGCAAATATCCGCCGCCCAGATCAATCGTCTCAGCGTCTTTTTGCGGGCCTGCGCCCACACTTGTGATCCGCTCACCGTCAAAGCTGAGCGAAGGCACGGTCTGGTGAGGCGTCAGAACCGCCCCGTTTATGAAACTGACCCGGCTCATACGGTTTTCGTGACCTTATTCAGATGGGGCGGCGCATCGGGATCCAGACCTCGTAACAGGGACAGTGAATTGGCGAAGCGGTAAAAGCTTTGGATGAACAAAATAGGCTCCAGCGCCGGTTCAAACTGCAGAGCCGGCAAATTGCCCATCTCGCCCGAAGCATCCGCCAGTGCGACCCTGGCGCCGCGTGATAAAAATTCACGCGACACGTCGCGCACCCCGTCACCGGCTGCATCTGACGTTGCAAAGGCGATAACCGGAAAGCCCTCCTGCACAATCGCCATTGGGCCATGACGCACTTCGGCGGCCGAAAAGGATTCGGCATGAAGCGCGCAGGTTTCCTTGAGCTTAAGCGCGGCTTCCTGCGCGATCCCGTAACCATAGCCGCGACCGATCACAAACAGATTATTGGCCGATTGCAAGACCGGCAGGGTGTCTGACCAGTCCAGCAAAAAGGCCTCTTTGAGCCGCTCAGGCAACAGCCTGAGGCCCGCCTTCAACGCCGCATCATCCGCCCATTCCGCCACTAGGGCCGCAAAACCCGCCAGCGACACAATATAGGATTTGGTGGCCGCCACAGACAGTTCCGGCCCGGCCATCAAAGGCAAGGCTTCGTCGGCCAGTTCCGCCAGAGGCGATGTGGCGTCATTGACAAGGGCCACAACAAAGGCACCGGCATCCTTATGGGCTTTTACCGAGGTCAGAAGATCCGGACTGCGGCCCGACTGAGATATGGCGATGACCAAAGTATTATCCGCCACAACGGAGGCCGCATAGATGGATGACACCGAAAGGGCCGCCGTTGAGGTCGGTATGCCGATCAGGGTTTCAATGAGATATTTGCCATAGGTTGCCGCATGATCCGACGAACCGCGCGCACAGGTGGTGACCGAACGCGGCGGATTGGCCTTAAGGCGCGCCGCAATGCGGGCAATAGAGAGGCTGTTGGCCTCAAGAAAGCGGGTAACGGCGGCTGAGCCTTCGCTGGCTTCACGGAACATCAGGGTCGAGTCCGGGGTTTTAGAGGTCACTATACTATATTCCTGAATTGTATGTATTGAGAGGCCGTCAGGCCGTAAAAAGTCCTTACTGAAGCGGGTGATGCGGGCTGACGATCAGGCCGCCACGCAACCCACCTGATTGAGAAGTGTGCGCAAACGCATAACCGTGTCCTGATCGGTATCTCTGGCAGCAGGTGTGCAAAAGCCCATGGCAACAGATTGCGGGTTGAGTGCGGGTCGCGGTTGACTGCATGAGGCATGAAGGGCGCGCACACCCGTGGTTTCAATCAACTCCGCCGCATTGGTGATATTGACGCCGCTACCGGCCAGAATTTCAAGTCGTGCACCGGCCCGCTTCACCATGTCGGCGATGATATGACGACCCTCATAGGCCTGCAGAGCGCCGCCTGAGGTCAGGATCGTATCCATACCTAAACCCACAGCCACATCCACCGCCTCAACCGGTGAAGGCATCAGATCAACGGCGCGGTGCAAAGTGACTTTAAGGCCCGTGGCATGCTGCACCAGAGCCGTGAGGGCCGTTTCGTCCAGATGGCCGTCTTGTCGGCTGGCGCCAATGACCACACCCGAAAGACCGGCCGCAAGCACGGCATCAATATCGTGCCGTGCCGCATCCAGATCAGTCTGGCTGTAAATAAAATCCCCCGATCTGGGTCGGATCATCACGCGGACAGGCACATGCGTTTCGCGCGCCATCGCGATCAGGCCGGGCGATGGCGTCAGCCCACCCAGACTAAGGGCGGAACACAATTCGATACGATCCGCACCACCGGCCACAGCCGCCTTTAGTCCCGCTGGCGTATCAACACACACTTCTAGGGTAAGGCGTGACTCAGTCATGTGAAAACCCGACTCTGAGACGTTCCGGCATGCCGTTTGGTGCGCCATGCGCCAGCATTATCGCCCCTTCGACCGCGTCATGTTCCGGCGTAGTCAATATAGTTCTGGTCCAGGGTGCCAGCCACGGCATCAGGGACTCAGCCATACCGCCGACCAGACAGAGTTTGGGAGCCCCCAGCGCATGCAGACGCGCCAGATAACGGCCAATATCCTGAGCGGAAGCCTCTACCAGTTCCACAGCTACGGCATCGCCCTCACCTGCATATTGCATAACAATGGGGGCCAAGGTGCCAAAATCAGATGGCCCTGCCTGATTGACCCAAGCGACAATATCAGCCGGATGGCCGCCAAAATGGGCCATGACGGCACGCGTAAAGGCTGTGTGCGTCGTCAGCCCGTCAAAGCCATGTACCGCCGCCCGAATAGCCGAACGCCCCAGTGAGGCTGCTGAGCCATCATCATTGATCTCAAAACCCCAACCGCCGACCGCATGTCCCACACCCTCAACCCAGGCATAGCCCGCACTGCCGGTGCCGGTAATCATAATGGCTCCGTTACGGCCTGAAAACGCGCCCAGACAGGCGGCATGCGCGTCTGAGGCCGCCTGCGCATAACCAAAGGCTAGCCCGGCCTGTATGGTCATTTGCACATCGCGCGCACTGGTTATACCGGCCAGACCCAGCCCCAGAGCCGTTTCAGAAAAAACAGAGCGGTTCAGACGCGCCTGAGCCAGCGCACCGTCTATGGCCTCCAGAATATGACCCCAGGCCAGATCAAGACCAATGCGGATATTGGCAGGCCCACCCATGCCTTCGCCCAGCAATTCACCTAACTGACCGTCCTGAGGCACACCCCGCAGACGCGCCCGGCATTTGGTGCCGCCACCATCAATACCTATAAAATACCGCATTGCCGTCATTGCGCGACGACCTTGGCCGCCGCGCGGCTGCTGAAGACGCCATAAAGCAGGATATAGAGATAGGCCGGCACCATGATGATCAGAAAGACCAGTTGGAAATTAATATGCGCTTTGAACACGGCAAACAGCTGAGGCAGGACGGCGCCGCCACTAATGGCCATAATCATTATGGCTGATCCCGTCTGAGTAAACTTACCCAAGCCGCGTATAGCCAGAGGAAAAATAGCCGGCCACATCATCGCATTGGCAAAACCCAGCGCCGCGACAAAGCCAACAGATATATAGCCACGCGTAAAAAAAGCCCCCAGACACAGCACAACGCCTAAAACAGCCGAAAAGCTGAGATAGCGCTCCTGAGAGACAAAACGCGGAATAACAATAAGCCCGACAATATAACCAATCAGCATAGCCGCCAGAGTGAGCGAGGTGAAATATTTCGTATGATCAGGCGACAAGCCAAAGGCATGACCATAGGTGCCAATGGCATCGCCCGCCATGACTTCGACACCGACATATAAAAACAGACACACCACGCCCAGCCACAGATGCGGAAAGCTGAACAGGCCCTTACCTTCGCTGCCGACAGCGATAGGATTATTATCGGACTTGATATCGGGCAAAGGGGATTTCAGCACAAACAGGGCCAGCATAGCCAAAACGCCCGCCATGGCGAGATAGGGCATATGAACCTTTTGCGCAAACGTGTTCAGCAAGGCTTCGCGCACAGCCGGATCCGTCGCCGCCTCGACCCGCGCGCCAAACTCACCGACATTGCTCATCACCAGAACGCCAAAGACAAGCGGCGCACAAATGCCCGCCCCCTTATTGAATATGCCCATAATGGCAATGCGTTGCGCCGCACTTTCAATCGGGCCGACAATGGAAATATAGGGATTGGACGCCGTTTGAAGCACAGCCAGACCGGCGCCTATGACAAAAAGGCCGCTTAAGGCCCCCGGAAACATCCGCATGGTCGCAAACTGACCAAATATCACTGCGCCCAAAGCCATGACCATCAGACCCAGCGCCATGCCTTTTTTCATGCCGGTCTTTTTGAGAATGAATGAAGATGGCAGGGCCAGAAAGAAATAGGACATATAAAAGACCATGGGCACCATGAAGGCCGACACGTCATCCAGTGTAAAGGCCAGCTTCACAAACGTAATCAACGGCCCGTTCAGCCATGTCACAAAACCGAAAATGAAAAACATCACGCAGATGGTGGCCATGGTCAGGAATTGAGACTGTGGCTTGACGGTCAGGGGTTGGGCTGTGGAAGTGGTCATGACGTAATTTATGCCCTTGCTGTGTGGAATGTTGACATAACCTATTTGTCAATTTGGTATTGTCGAGTAAAATGTCAATTTTACCCGGCTGTCTACCAAAATATCGAAATCGGGCGCAAATAATCCATATATCGCCCCAAATTTTTCAGAAATTCAGGCCAATTATAGCCGTACCGTCACTTAAACGACAGCCAGGGCCTATGTAACGGCGACATCACCAACATCGCCACATCTCACCTTATGATAAAATTGGCTTCAAATTGGCTATGTGCAAAATGGCCCGTACCTGCGGGCACTTAGGCTTACAGGTCGTTCAGTTCAGCCACAACATCATAGGCATCACCGCGATAGTAGGATTGGGTGAATTCAGCGGCCCGCCCGTCACTTAAAAAGCCGCGCCGCTCAATAAACAGGCCGGGATCCCCGATCCTGACCCCCAGGGCTTCTGCTTGCTCGCCCGAAAAAGATATGGCACGCAGACGCTGCAAGGCGCGTACCGGACGGCATTTTGAGCGCTCAAGCGCTTCATAAAGCGAATCCTGCACAGCCTCTATGGACGGCAGGCAATAGGCTGGAACCGTGGCATATTCGATCGCCATGGTGGCGTCATCCGCATAACGAATGCGCTGAAACCGATAGACAAGACTGCCCGGCGACAAACCCAGAGACAGGGCCTCTTTTGGGGTTACTGCACCCGAAGATTTCGACACCCAGACACTGCGGGGCTTGCGACCGCGTGAGATCATATCTTCGGAAAAGGAGGAGAGTTTTGAAAAGCTTTTTTCAACCCGTGCCGCGACAAAGGTGCCGGCGCCGCGACGACGTGTCAAAAGCCCTTCGGCGACCAGCCCTTCAATCGCCTTACGTACCGTAATGCGGGAAATGTCAAAATCCTCGGCCATGTCGCGCTCAGCCGGTATAGCATTATTGGGCTGGATGATACGTTTATGGATGGCGTCGCGCAAAACCTTCTGCAGTTGCAGATATAACGGTGCCGGATCATCCTTGTGCAAACGCCCGACAGCTTCGACAAACGACATAGCGACCCCTTCGTCAGCTCAACACTCTGAGATTCTAAGTTATGATGTAACCCATTGGTATGGTCGCGTCAAATTCAATCAGGCCGTATGTATTATTCCTATGCATAACATAAGTATTTATTTTTTTTCAATCTTTTGCCTAAACCTTCAATCCCACAGGGCCCGACCTTTTCCGGCATTTGTCTGCATGCAGACAAGAGGTACTGTTGGCCCGATCGAAGCAAATGGGTTTGACCTGGAATTGGTAATATCCTATACGAAATCAGATCTGATAGATCACTGGTCGTTATAATGGCTTGTATTTAATCATAGAATATCGGGATTGCATCTACATGGCCGCAAGTAAAAAGACCCCTGCTGATAGCGCCAAAGGCACATCTCTTTATATTCAGGTGCAGGATTGGCTGCGTCAGGAAATTGCCACGCATAAATTACTGCCCGAAGAAGCGATTCCCACGGAACGCGAACTGACGGAACAGTTTGGGGTGTCGCGGATTACTGTGCGTAAGGCGGTCGATGGACTGGTCTATGAAGGCCTGCTGACGCGTCGTCAGGGCGCCGGCACCTATGTGGCCACGCGTGTTGAAAAAAGCTATGCCAAGATGTCCTCCTTTACCGAGGATATGATATCGCGCGGGCGTGTCCCCAGCAGCAAATGGCTGTCCAAAACATCGGGCGGCGTGAACCCGGAAGAGGCCATGTCCCTGGGCCTGTCACCCGGTACGCGTATATATCGCTTTAATCGCCTGCGCTTTGCGGATGGCATGTCGATGGGCTTAGACTATGCAACCGTTCCGGCGGATTGCCTGCCCTCTCTCGAGGCGGTGACCAGCTCTTTATATCAGGCGCTTGAAGCCTATGGCACGCGGCCGGTGCGCGCCCTGCAACGCCTGCGGGCGATTGCCTTTACATCCGAACAGGCCCGCCTGCTGGACATTCCGGTTGGCGCACCCGGTTTGCTAATTGAACGTCGCGGGTTTCTGGCGGACGGCCGCACCGCAGAATTTACGCAGTCCTATTATCGCGGCGACGCCTATGATCTGATGTCAGAACTCAGCCACGATCTTTAGGTCATATTTGGCTTTATTTTTATTAGAAAAACCAATTTTATGGTCGCCAATTCATAACATGTCAGTAAGGTTATTATGACCAATGTGCGCCTGTTTTAAACAGAGCGTATCCCTTACCGGTCAGGTCTAAATGTTTATTTCCAGACGACGGGCTGGTTGAAGACGTGCGCGGATGGTGATGGACAAGCCATACCAATACGACACCAATTTTGAAACAGAGTCCGTTGTTTCATTCGGCCCTGTTCGTGTGCCTGTTTGCTGTGTCTGCAATTTCATATTGTTCCATAGGATCGTGATTTATGCCCTTTCCCGCTTCTTCCAGACGCCAGTTCATGACCCTGACAGGGGCTTTTGCCGCCACGCTTACCCTGCCCGCAGGCTTTGCGCTGGCGCAAAACAAAAGTAACGGCACACTGGCGCCTACCTATCCTTTAAGCGGTGCGGCGGATGACTGGACGGCCTTTACGACCTATGATCCGGCCACAAATCCGGACGCTGCGTTTTACCGTTCCCATGTCCCTCTCGCTAAACGCATCAGCCCGTTCCGTGCCACTCAGGCGCATCCGGACTTGAGCGCAGATGTGTCCGGCGGGACGTTGCTGGCTGCCTACCTGACCCTTGACGGCTCTGATCGCGATGCCAACCGCACACGCTATGAGGTCGACACCCAAAACCGCATGCATGTCGAACGGTCGTAGCAGTATCAGGATATTGTCGTGGCGTGGAACACCACCGGTCTTGTCCCCAATGCCGCCCTGATTGATGCGGCTCACCGCAATGGCGCCCGGTGTCTGGGCACTATCTTCCAGCCCGACAAACGCATGTTCGACGGTACGGACTGGTCACGCGAAGATGTCGCCAAACGTCTGGTGCATCTGGCGCAATATTTTGGCTTTGATGGTTATTTCGTCAATTTCGAAAGCTATAGCGAGGACGATGCTCGTGGCATGCAGGATGTGATTGAGGCCATGCAGGAGGAGGCACGGACTCAAAATTTCAGTGACTTTCACATCCAGTATTATAATGGCCATACGGATGTCCGCGCCGTCTGGCCCGGGCCTCCGCATGCCGATGGCAGCCCCCGTCCCGCTGAGGCCCTGCGCGCCAATTCGATGATGGTCGATCAGGGCTGGAGCAATTACGGTCTGACCAGAGGTTGCTGCTCAGGCATTCCGTTGAAAACCCTGCCAAACCCGCTTGAGACCGGCGGCGGTTATGATCCTATGGACATCTATTACGGGTTGCAACTGTATCCGGGGCCCGGCTATCTGGGTCTGATGGCCCCTGTGGTCATTACCCCCAATGGCGGGCCGGCTTCGGGCAGCCTGCAAATCTACAGTGCCGAAGACGGTTTGCGAAAGATGCGCCGCGCCCGTCACGACTGGCTGAAAGCCTCGACATCGCTCTCACCACAAGAGCGTCAGGAACTGACCGATTTTGCGAACCCCGAAATCCAGCGCAAGATGTGGTATAAATTGCATGGCCAGTTCTGGTCGGGTAAGACCGGAAATCCGGCCCGCAATAACACCCCCACTCAGGCGGAAAGTGATATTTATGGCCGGCCGGACATTCGCAAAATCTACACCGACTATGAGGCACCGGGCAAGCCTACGGATCAGTTGCGCCTGCCGATTACCTATGGCGTGGCCAATTTCATTACAGAACGCTCCGTTATTGGCCGCCTGCCCTTTGTGACACACTTTAATACCGGTGAAGGTGACCGGTTCTTCCGTGACGGTTTATCTGTGGCCGAAACGCCATGGTTCAATCTGGGCATTCAGGACATCCTGCCGACGTGGGCGTGGTGGAACAAGCCTCTGGATCGTCCGCTTGATCCCGACAGGGGGGCTGTCGGCCTGCTTGAGGTCGATTACGATTTCAGGGACGCCTATGATGGCGGCACGTCGCTTTGTGTGTCCGGCCGTCTTAGTGATCAGACAGCGACCGAGCTGAAACTGTTCAAGACGCAGATTCCTGTGACCAAAGACAGCACACTGGGCCTTGTCTGTAAGGGCGGGGACAATGGTGTGATGACGGTGGGCCTGGTGTTTGAAGATGCCCCTGATGTCACGCAATGGCTTCCCGTCCTGCCCGCCAAAGGCCGCATGCTTAAATCCGGCTGGACACAGGTTCAAGTGAGCCTTGCCCCCTTTAGCGGCCGCACGCTGGCTGTCGTGTCTCTGGGCTTTGCACCTCTTCAGCCTCACAAGGACAACATGTACACCATCCACATCGGTGAACTGACCCTGACGTCCGGCACTGCACCCGCTCCGGCTAAACCTGAGGGCTTTAAGCTCATAAAAAGCCATATGGACGCCGCGAAACAATCCGCCGAATTGCAATTAGGCTGGGTGCTGGATCCTTCGGTCGCCTATTACGATATTTTGGCGGTAAATGGCCAGGAAAAGACCTGGCTGGGCCGCATTACGGGCAATGCCTATTATGTCAGCGCCCTGAAACGTGACGGGACGGCGCGACAGACGGTTCTGCATCTGGTGCCCGCCTCAAGGGATGGCCGGATGTCAGACGCAAAGGCCGCAAAACTGACCTTTAGCTGGGTCTGATCTCAGGCCATTATACAAAGGACGGCGGACGATCAGCCAGACGCGCCCCAAACTCCGGATTGGGGCGCGGGCCCATTTTGAATTCCAGCGTGCCACCACGCATCAGTTCGGCATGGGCCATCCAGCTTTGGCGATGCGCCTTGCCGTTCCAGCGCACAGACTGCACATAGATGTTGTCAGGGCCATTATCCGGCGCATCTATAATCAATCTACGCCCCTGCCCTAAGGTGATATCTGCCCGCCTGACCAGAGGCGATCCCAGCACATAGATGCCGGTGACCGGATCCACCGCATAGATGCCCAGCGCACTCATCAGATACCAGGCGCTCATGGCGCCGCAATCTTCATTGCCTTCCAGACCGTCTGGTTTAGCCCTGTACATAAGCTTCATCAGCTCGCGCACCTGCGCCTGAGTCTTATAGGCGGCCCCTGTATAGGCATAAAGATAGGCGACATGGTGACTGGGTTCATTGCCGTGGGCATATTGCTCACCGGGGCGCAATTTTGTGACGCTTAAAATCATGACCGATCAGGGCGTTTACGGGATAGGTGACGGTACGCTCAATGGCCGGGAAAAGGCCGTGGTGGCCTATCTGGAAGAGCACGTCATCCCAACCCTGATTGGACGTGATCCGCGCCGCATCGAAGACATATGGCAATATCTGTATCGTGGCTGCTACTGGCGTCGCGGCCCCGTAACCATGCGCGCCATTGCCGCCGTCGATGTCGCCCTTTGGGATATTAAGGCCAAGATGGCCAATATGCCGCTTTATGACCTTCTGGGTGGCCGTTCCCGCGAAAGCGTCATGGTTTATGGCCATGCCAATGGTAAGGATATTGCCCATACGTCGGAACAGGTCGGCCGTTATCGTGAAATGGGCTATAAGGCTATCCGTGCCCAATCAGGCATTCCCGGAGTCAGAGGCGCCTATGGGGTCGGTCGCGGTGATCTGTATTACGAACCGGCAGACGGCACACTGCCGACGGAAACCCTGTGGAATACGTCCTCCTATCTGAATTTTGCCCCGAAACTGTTTCAGCAGTTACGTGACGATCACGGCGATGACGTGCATCTTTTACACGATGTCCATCACAGGCTGACACCGATCGAGGCCGCGCGTCTGGGCAAGGATCTGGAGCCTTATCGTCTGTTCTGGATGGAAGACGCGACGCCCGCCGAAAATCAGGAGGCTTTCCGGCTGATACGCCAGCACACCACCACGCCTTTGGCGGTCGCTGAAATTTTCAACACGATCTGGGACTGTAAAGACCTCATCCAGAATCAGTTGATTGATTATTTGCGCATGACGATTGTGGGTTCGGGCGGCCTCACACATCTGCGTCGCATTGCTGATTTTGCGGCCCTGTGGCAGGTGCGCACCGGCAGTCACGGGGCCACCGATCTGTCGCCCGTCACACTGGGCACAGCCGTACACTTTGATACCTGGGTGCCCAATTTCGGCATTCAGGAATATATGCGGCATTCACCGGAAACCGATGCGGTCTTCCCGCATGACTACAGCTTCCGGGAGGGCTGCCTGTATGCCGGCGAAGCCCCCGGACATGGGGTCGATATTGATGAGGGGCTGGCGGCTAAGTATCCCTATGCGCCTATGCAACTGCCGATCGCGCGACTGGAAGATGGGTCTATGTGGAACTGGTAAAAAGCTCTTGCCAATCTGCAAATTGAAAAGGATAGTCTAAACTTGGGCGACAAAACGTCCTGGCGTAAAATAATTTGCGTGACAAAGAGCTTATTTTACAAGGAATTTCAGTAGGGTGCAGGATTCGCAACAACCCGACCGACTGTATCGCCGCGTGGCGGATCAGGTCATCGCCGCCATTGAAGCGGGCACCTATTCCATCGGTGACAAATTACCGGCGGAACGCGATCTGGCCGAAGCCATCGGCGTCAGCCGTCCCACCATCCGCGAAGCGATGATCGCGCTTGAGATTATGGGCGTTGTTGAAATTCGTGACCGCTCCGGCATCTATGTTATCAATTCCGCCCCGGCCTCTCCTGACGAGTCCGGCAATCGTGCCGATCTGAGCGTGGGAGCCTTCGAGCTGGTCGAAGCGCGAATCCTCATTGAAGGAGATGCCGCGGGTGTCGCTGCGGAATCGGCCACCGAAGAAGATCTGGAGGTTCTGAGAGCCTGTATTCAGGATATGAATTCTGCAGACATAGATGTCGCAGAGGCGGCGGATCGTAATTTTCATATTCAGGTTGCCGCGATGACACGCAATGGCGCCCTAATGGCTACGGTTGAGCTGCTTTGGGATCTGCGTCAAAAATCACCACTGGCGGCCCAGATTATGAGTCGCGCCAAAGGCGGCGGCTTAGAAGCGCGTACTTCTGAGCATGCCAATATCATGCGCGCCCTCGAAGCCCGCAACCCCGTCGCGGCCCGCGAAGCCATGCGTCAGCATCTTGAACAGGTGCGGGAATATCTGCTGGATGCCACCGAGACGGCGGAAATAGATGCTCTGCGTACCCGGCTGAAACTGGAGCGTCAATCGATGATCAAACGCACCAAAAAGCTTTTGGCCAGCTAAATACCGGCTTATGCAATGTTGTGCTGGCTTTACATTTTTTCAAATGTAAGGTTGACATGACATTGGGGCCAATGTAATGCTGACCTTACATTCACTAAAGGTCATCCTCATGAAAAACCTGTCGCCTCTGCTTAGATACCAGCTTGGACTTAGCGTCTGGATGGTGCTGTACGGC
>JBAWDM010000025.1:0-1736 GCA_049590735.1 Asticcacaulis sp.
TTGGCCAACGGGGCTGTGGCTTACGGCGCGATTGTCGCCATGCAGGATGCATCCTTCCGCGCCAGCCTGAGGGGCTATGCGGCAGATGCGTCGGCACGTGCTGAAATGGTGTCACGGCTGCTTTCCAATACGACCTATGCGGCCGCCATCCCCGGCGCGGACAGTGCGGCACGGCGTATGATTTTAGCTTTGAGCAGCGACGGACAGGTAATCTACAAGGCCGGTGCCGCCGTTAAACAGACCGCGTATGACATTCAAAAACAAAAATGGTCACGTGAATTTGTGGCCGACCGGGACGGACGGCTGGCCCTGGCCAGAACCAATTCCGTCACCCTTAGCAGCGTCCAGTCTGATGAAAGCGCGCAATTACTGACCGCAGCCCTCACCGGCTCAGGGCTGGTCACGCGTGCCAAAACAGGACAATCCACCGGTACCAATCCGGTCGGTCCCGTACAGGATGCCAGCCTGACAGCGGCGACCGCCACAGCTACACCCGTTGCCACCCCACCCGTTGCCACCACTGTCACTTCGCCGGAAGGACAAAGTGTTTTTGATCGTCCCGATCTGTTTAACCTGCCCTATTCCGAAGCCATCAATCGCGGCCTGACCATTGCAGCACTGGCGATTCTCGGTGAAGGCGGGCCGGAACGCTCAAGCGCCCTGATAAGCCTTTTGAATGACGGCTCAGGCCCGCAATGCCTGAGCATGAGCAAGCTGATGCTGTATCAATGTCTGGCGGTCGCCAAACCGCATTATGAAGATGTCTTTTGTCTGGGTCAGCATGTGTTGATGGATACGGGCCAATGTATCGGCAAGATGTCCAGCAATGCGCTTAGTTTTGCACCTGTGACCCGTGTTGGCTTCAAAGCCGACGGCACCTCGGCCTATGCGGATCCCAAGCCCTATCTGAAACCCGTAACCGTTGCGAAAAAAACCACCAAAAAGAAGAAGAAATAATCTCTGTTTAAGGGTGCGTCTCGTCTGCCCCTTTGAAAATACGGCAATAAGGTCATTTTAACGATCAGGGACGCAATTTCTCAGATTTGAGTGGTTGCGTCCTTTTTGATTGTCGTGTATCACGCGCCCTCTTATGGCCTTATCCCTGCAAATCACGTCTTTTGCGCATGATTTTTGGGGGTGAATAAGGCTCAAAAAACCCATTTCCGCCGCGCTTTGCATTAGGCTGCGGCCATTTTGTTTGAGGAATAGGCTCATGGCCGATATCGTTTTGGATGTTGAAGTTCGCGGTCGCACCGGTTCCGGTGGCGCGCGCGCTGAGCGTAATGAGGGCAAGCTGCCCGGTATTCTGTACGGCGGCAATAAGGCACCTGAGCCTATCTCGGTCAACCTGAACGCTTTCCGCAAGGCTCTGGCAACCGGCAAGCTGGCTGGTCACCTGATCACCCTGAAGCAAGGCAAGACGACCCAAAAGGTCATCACCAAGTCTATCGACTTCCATCCGGTCACCGATGTGCCTCAGCATTTTGACTTCTATCGCGTCAATGAAAAGGCCGAAATCAAGATCAGCGTGCCGGTTCACTTCACGAATCAAGAACTGTCGCCCGGCATGAAAAGAGGCGGTGCGCTTAATATCACGCTGCATGAGCTGGAAATCCACGTGCCGGCCAACCACATCCCCGAAGACATCATTGTCGACCTGACGGGCTTTGAAATCGGCCATACCATCCATGTCGGCGATCTGAAACTGCCTTCGGATGTGACCACACATATCGCTT
>JBAWDM010000026.1:0-7970 GCA_049590735.1 Asticcacaulis sp.
AATATTGATATTGCCTCTGCGCATGTCGATTGCTACGGCGAACGTGCCGTCGATGCCTTCTATGTGGTCGGCCATCTGACCGGCGGCCAATTAAGCAAGGGCGGCAAGCAAACTCTGAAAAAACTTCTGCTTCAGGCGCTGGATCAACCCGCTCAGACGCCCAAACGCCATCTGGCCCGCGCCAAAGCCAGTCTGGCAAGATAGACGGCGTTAACCCATAAGCGCTTGCGGGGATGGCCCGTCCGGCTTAAGAAAGCTACCTTTTCGCAGAGTATCCCCGTGACAGACGCCCCTGCTGCCCCTAACCCGCCCGGATCACCGCCTGTAAAGCCCGCGCCCTCCGCTCAGTCCGGCGGCATAATGCGCAATTCGCTGATCAACAGCAGCTTTACCCTGCTCAGCCGTCTGGCTGGTTTTGCCCGCGATCTGGTATTAGCGGCCTATATCGGCGCCAGCGGCAATATTATGGCGGATGCCTACTATACGGCTCAGGCCTTTCCCAATCTGTTTCGCCGTATCTTTGCCGAAGGGGCCTTTTCCGCCGCCTTTGTGCCCGCCTATTCCGCCGCACTGGAACGCGATGGCAAGGCGGCCGCCGACAAGATGGCGCATGACGCCATGGCCACCCTGACCTTTGTGACCGTAGCCTTTTGTTTGCTGTGCCAGTTCAGCATGCCGTGGCTGATGTATCTGATTAAGCCGGGCTTTGCCGATGATCCTGCCAAGTTCAAGCTGGCGGTTCTGTTCACCCAGATCACCATGCCCTATTTGCCCTGCATGGCCATTGTGGCGCATCTGTCGGGTGTGCTCAATGCACGCGGACGGTTTTTGATGTCCGCCGGCGTGCCCATATTGCTGAATGTCGTAACCCTTGCCGCCATATTGCCGCAGCATACCTATTTTGGTTCCGCCCTGTGGGGCTCCATCGGCACAGCCATTGCCGGTGTCTTACAGGCCGGCATGTTGCTATGGGGTGCCAAAAAGACCGGTGCCCATGTCAATCTGTCGATCATTCCGGTCTTCAGCCGCGATGTGAATAAGCTGCTTTTGCTGGCCGTGCCCGGTGCGCTGGCCGCCGCCGCCACTCAGGTCAATATCTTTATTTCCGGCATTTTTTCGTCCTCCATTCATGGCGCGACCGCCTGGCTCAGCATGGCGGATCGGTTTTATCAGCTCCCCATCGGCATGGTGGGTGTGGCCATTGGCACGGCCCTGCTGCCCGCCCTGTCGCGCGCCGTCCATTCCGGCGACCACGCCGCCGCGCAAAAACAGATGGATCAGGCCATTGTCTTTTCCATGGCCTTTGCGCTTCCGGCGGCGGCGGCCCTTATGGCCATGCCGTTTTTCCTGATGGACGGTCTTTATACGCGCGATGGCTTTTACGTCAGCGATTCCCAGCAGGTAGCACGCTGTCTGTTTCACTATGGTTGGGGGGTTCCGGCCTTTGTGCTGACGCGTATTCTCAATCCGGCCTTTTTTGCCCGTAAAGACACGTTCGGGCCGATGAAGTTCGCCATGGTGTCTGTCGTCGTCAATCTGGCCGTGGGCCTTAGTATGTTTAAGCTGATCGGCACAGCCGGTCTGGCCATCGGCACATCCACCGCCGCCTGGGTTAATGTGGTGCTGATGGTGGTGACCCTGGCCCGCAGAAAGACCTGGATCATCCACACACCAGCCCTGATCAAGCTGGGGCTTTTGCTGATCTGCGGCGCAGGCATGGCGGCCTTTTGCGCGTTTGCCACCCATGAGCGTCCACTTATCGAAGCGGCGATCGGTTCGGTCGTGCCGTGGGTCGAAGGCCTGCCGCTTTTGCCGGTCATCTTTGCTCACACCAAGGAAATTGCTGTTCTGGGGGTTTGTTTTGCAGGCCTCTTCCTCTATATCGGACTGCTCTTTGTGACCCGCGCGATCCGGTGGCATGAGCTTAAGGCCATCCTCAAACGCCGCTAAGGCCGCAATCACCTTTCTCTGGACGAAACCATGTCTGACCTGCCCACGGCCTATACGGGCCCCCAACGTATTTTTTCCGGTGTTCAGCCCTCCGGTGCCCTGCATCTGGGCAATTACTTAGGCGCGCTCAAGAAATTTGCCCGTCTCCAGCACGAGATGGAAAGCTATTATTGCGTGGTCGATATGCACGCCATCACCGTCTGGCAGGACCCGCAAAAGCTGAAGGATCAGATCCGCGAAATCGCCGCCTGCTATCTGGCCGCCGGTGTCGACCCGAAGATCGCGCCCATTTTTGCGCAGTCCAGCGTACCGGAACATGCCGAAATGGCGTGGATTTTCAACTGTGTGGCGCGTCTGGGCTGGATGGATCGCATGACGCAGTTCAAGGACAAGGCCGGTAAGGATAAAGAACGCGCCTCGGTCGGGCTCTATACCTATCCGGCACTAATGGCCGCCGATATTCTGGTTTATAAGGCCACACATGTGCCGGTGGGCGACGATCAGCGCCAGCATCTTGAGCTGACCCGCGACATCGCCGCCAAGTTCAATAATGATTATAAGGTGCCCAACTTCTTCCCTCTGCCGGAAACCCTGTATCAGGGGCCGGGCGCAAGGATCATGAGCCTCAGGGACGGCACGGCCAAGATGTCGAAATCAGACCCGTCGGACAATTCGCGCATCAATATGACCGATGATGCCGACACGATTGCCTCAAAAATCAAAAAAGCCAAGTCGGACGCCGATGTGCTGCCCGAAACTGTAGACGGTCTCAAAGGCCGCCCCGAAGCGGAAAATCTGGTCGGCATCTATGCCACGCTCACTGAGATGTCCGCACAGGATGTGCTGAATCAGTTCGGCGGCAAGGGATTTGGCACATTCAAGCCAGCATTGGCCGAGGTGGTGGTGGACAAAATGTCACCTATATCCCTGCGCCTGCGTGAGCTATTGTCCGACACGGCCCAGATTGACGCCGTGCTGAATGCCGGTGCCGAGCGGGCCCGAATCATTGCCGCGCCCATTCTGGCGGAAACCAAAAAAGCCGTCGGGCTTTGGGGTTAAAATGGGGGGGGTAAATTTTGGGGGGTTAAAATGGGGACGGCTAAAGGAGATATGCCTATGATGAAGATGACACTGGCGGCACTGGCTTGCGTCCTGATCCTGCCCTTAAGCGCCTGCGATAAGCCCAAGGCCCCGGAACCCGTCCATGATGCGGCCGCAGATAGCGCCGTACATCCAGATAGTGCCGTGAAAGTGGTGGGCCTGAGCCTGACCCACTATGCCATGCGCGCCGCTCTGGGTAATAATCCCAACACCGCCGCCTATGTCACCATCACCAATAGCGGCGACAGCGACGATCATCTGGTCTCGGCCCGTTGCGCCTGCGCCACCACAACCAGCCTGCACTCGATGAAAATGACCGGCACGACCATGGAAATGGCCGATATGCCCGATGGTTTTGATATCAAAAAAGGCGAAACCCTGACCTTAGCCCCCGGTGGCAATCATATCATGCTGGAGGGGCTGACCAAGCGTCCGCAGGCCGGTGAGGTGGTCGATCTGACCCTGACCTTTAAAAAGGCCGGTGATGTGACCCTGCATGTCCCCGTCTCCGATACCCCCCTCTCTGATCATAAGATGGATCATGGTGATATGAAGATGTAATCAGGCGGTGGCGGGCGGCAGGGAAAACAACCGTCCGGCAAAACCCGCCAAAGCCCCCATGGCCTCATGCATGGCTTCTTCGGAAAAGTGCATGACCATGCCCTTATTGTCCGCCTCATCAAAGGCGTGAGTAGCGTCCAATTCCAGGGTCGTTACCTGAGCGCCACCGGCTTCGATATTTTTGAAGACTTTTTCAGAATGACGGATGGGCGTCAGGTGATCTTTTTCCGACAAAACGGCAAAGACTTCCGGCGCATATAACCATTTGTGCCGATTAGAGCGCGCCGGAAAATTGATATAGGGATAGACCAGAAACAGACCCCTGACCTGCGCCGCCAGAGAGGCATCCGGATCGGCCAGCTTCGCCTCGCCCTTTTTGTTAAGCGGGCTGGTCATCAAATCCATAATGGCCCAGCCGCCGTGACTAAATCCGGCCAGAATGACCTGATCCATATCCACACGCCCGCCCTGTTTCAGGCCCCATAGTACCGATAAGACATCACCTGAACGCTCATAGCCCTGCATGACCGCACCGGAACAGATCAGGCTGACCGCGAAATTACGGTCCCAGCCGCGGGGCTTGAAACTATCGACCACAAAAGCGCGCACCCCCAAATCCGCCACAGTCTTTGCATAGGCATGGACATGCGGACGCATGCCGCCACAGCCATGAAACAAAATAACGGCGGGCCTGACCTGATCATCATCGGGCCCATAGACGGTGATGTCCGGCACCAGCAGAGCAAAGCGTTGCTGCATTGTGTCCATGAAAGCCCTCTTTTTTATAGCTCAAGCCGCATGGCTTCCTCGCATAAGCTCGGGCGGCCCTTTTTCTTAGACGTATGGCGACCTTGCCAAAATCGTAGATTTTGGAATTTCTCACTCCAACACCGCGAAGTCTATAGCGCACTTAAACCGCAAGGGTCTCCGTCACAAACTCTTCAAACGCGGCCACGGTTTTCGCATGGCTTTTGGCATCATAGGACATGAACGGGCCGAAATGCAGGCTGCTGTCCTCATCAAAACAATGTGTGCAGTCGAGATCAAGCCGCTCAATCGGTACACCGCCTTTTTTCAAATGATTGAAAATATGATCAGCATGATGATGCGGCGTCAGGAAATCCTGCTTGGCCAGAACCACCAGGGTTTTAGGATTATATACCCATCCGTGTGTATTGGAACGCGCCGGATAGCTGAGATACGGGTAAACCAGAAATACGCCCTTCACGCCCTGCATCGGTTCGGGCGTCGGGTTTTTCAGCCGGCCTTCGCCTTCGCGCGTCAGTTTTTCGGTCATCAGATCCGTGATCGCCCAACCACCGTGGCTCCAGCCGGCCAGAATCATCTGATCCGCGTCCACATCGGCGCGCTGCCCCAAACCCCAAAGCGCGGCCAAAACATCGCCGGAACGTTCATAGCCATGCAGGGCCAGACCCGTACAGACCAGACTCATGGCCGCATTATGATCCCAGCCGCGCGGTAAAAATGAATCCACCACAAAGGCACGAAAGCCCAGTTTTTCAACCGATTGCGCATAGGCGTGGATATGGTCGCGCACCCCGTTACAGGCATGGAACAGCAATACGGCCGGTCGCGGCGTGGTGTCATCCGGGCCATAGGCGGTGATATAGGGCTCTAAAATCGAAAATCTGTGTGCAATGGTATCGAGCAAGCCCTTGACCTCTTGATTTATCTGTAACTGCAACTTATATAGTTACGTAATGGCAAGCCTGATGGATTGCCGTACTGGTGAATCAGAAATTCGTCTGAAAAGCCAGTCTTATCTATATTTAGCTGAGTACGAGGCCTGTTATGACCACTACCAATCGCACCGCCGACTATCCCATCCAACCGCAGTTTTTGCATCGCTGGTCACCGCGCGCCTTTGCCGATAAGGCGGTCACTGAAACAGAGGTACTAACCCTGCTGGAGGCTGCCCGCTGGGCGCCTTCGGCCTCGAACCTGCAACCGTGGCGTTTTGTCTATGGCCTGCGCGGTACGCCGGAATTTGACACCCTGCTGAGTCTGCTGGTGCCCTTCAACGAAGGCTGGGCCAAACAGGCCGGTGCCCTCATCTTTATGGCGTCTGTCACCAGCTTTGATGGCGAGCGTCCGGTCAATACCCATAGCTTTGATACGGGTGCGGCATGGATGTCACTGGCTTTGCAAGCCCAAAGCATGGGCTTAGTGGCGCATGGCATGGCCGGTATTGATTATGAGAAAGCCCCGCTCATTCTGGGCTTTCCCGACAATCTGAAGCTCGAAGCCGCCGTGGCCATTGGTTATGAGGGCGACAGTGCCGCGCTTGCTGAGCCCCTGCGCAGTCGCGAAGCCCCAGCACCGCGTCAGGCACTCAGTGAAATGGCCTTCAAGGGCCACTTCACCGGCGAGATTAAATCACCAGCTTAAAAGCCCAACCCTAAAACAACCAAGCCCCCCGAATCTTACGTTTCGGGGGGCTTTCTTTTATTTGTAAGGTTTGGCGTGAGGGATTTTGTCGTCCGAGCAGGCGGCAAGCAACGGCTTTATGTTTATACAGCCTAGCGTAGCCAACGCACTTGGCGGCGAAAAGACTCATATCTATGCCTTATTTGGCGTGAGGGATTTTTGTCATCTGAACAGCCGGCAAGCGCCGCAGGTACGTCTTGTACCTGCAAGCGCAGACTGCGCCTTCAGGGGCGAAAAGACCCACGTCAAATTAGTGACGGAAGACGCGGACGCCGGTAAATACCATAGCCAGACCGGCGGCATCGGCAGCATCAATCACGGCCTGATCACCCATGGAGCCACCGGGCTGGATGATGGCCGTGGCACCCGCCGCGGCGGCTTCTAACAAACCGTCCGGAAACGGGAAAAACGCCTCAGAGGCGCAAGCCGATCCCTTGGCCAGCGAGTCCATCTGACCCAGACCATCGGCGGCTTCCTGCGCCCGCAGCCGCGCAATGCGCGCCGAATCGCGGCGGTTCATCTGACCCGCGCCAATACCGGCTGTGCGACCATCCTTTGCATAGACAATGGCATTGGATTTGACGTGCTTGGCCACGGTAAAGGCAAACAGCATGTCCTGGATTTCCGTCTCAGTCGGCTGGCGTTTGGTGACCACCTTCAGGTCGGCCGCCGTGATGCGGGCCGTATCGCGCGACTGCACCAGCATGCCACCCGCCACGGAACGGAACACCTGACCGCCCGCCATCGGATCGGGCAGGGTGCCGGTGATCAGCAGGCGCAGGTTTTTCTTGGCGGCAAAAACGCTGATGGCGTCCTCATCGACCTCAGGGGCCACCACGACCTCGGTGAAGATCTCCACGATTTTTTCGGCGGTCGCCTTATCGAGGCGGCGATTGAGCGCGACAATGCCGCCAAAGGCCGAGACAGGATCACATTCCAAAGCACGGCGATAGGCGGTGATCAGATCAGGGCCGGTGGCGACTCCGCACGGATTGGCGTGTTTGACGATAACGCAGGCCGCCGACGCCTCAGGATCAAATTCCGCCACCAGTTCAATGGCCGCATCGGTGTCGGCGACATTATTATAGCTGAGTTCCTTGCCCTGAAGCTGTTTGGCGGTGGTGACGCCCGGACGCTCTTCGCCCGTTTTGTAAAAGGCGGCCGATTGGTGCGGGTTTTCGCCATAGCGCATGGTTTGCAGGCGTTGCGCGCCAATCACCTTGCGCTCAGGATAGGCGTCCTCAAGGTGGGCGGCGAACCAGGTTGAGACGGACGCATCATAGGCGGCTGTGCGGGCAAAGGCTCGGGCCGCCAAAGATTTGCGCAAATTGCGTGAGGTGGTGCCGGTTTCTTTGATGGCCGCCAAAACCGCATCCATGCCCGTCTTGTCGACGCACACACTGACATAGGGGTGATTTTTCGCGGCCGACCGGATCATGGCCGGGCCACCAATATCGACATTTTCAATGGCCGCCGAAAAGCTGCCGCCTGCCGCCACCGTGGCCTCAAACGGATAGAGGTCGATCCACAAGATGTCGATCGGGGTAATGTTATGATCGCTCAGGGCTTTCGCATGCTCAGGTGCGTCGCGATAGGCCAGCAAGGCCCCGTGCACCATGGGATGCAGGGTTTTAACGCGGCCATCCATCATTTCGGGAAAGCCGGTAATGTCGGCTACGTCCTGCACGGCAATCCCGGCCTTTTGCAGCGCTGCCTTGGTGCCGCCCGTCGACAACAGCTCGACCCCTGACGCCACCAGCGCCTGAGCCGCCTCGATCAGGCCCGACTTGTCGGACAGAGAAATCAGGGCGCGCTTTGGGGTGACCAGATCAGGAGCGGGCGGAAAATCAGGAGCGGCGGGCATGGGCACTATCCGTAAAGATGAAAGATAAGAATGGCGTGCGTTTACA
>JBAWDM010000027.1:0-8019 GCA_049590735.1 Asticcacaulis sp.
CAGCCACAGGAGCAGCAGCAGATACGCCCCACTTTTCTTCAAGCAACTTGGACAGTTCAGCGGCTTCGAGAACCGACAGAGCCGAAAGGTCGGCAACCAATTGATCTAACTTAGACATGTGAATTCCTTAATAGGTTTGGATAGGTTTTGATTGTGTAATGAATGAGGTTGTTTAAGCAGTTCCGATTAAGCAGCCTTATCGGAATAGGCCTTGACCACACGGGCCAATTGACCAGCCGGTGCCACGAGGATACCAGCGATCTTGGTCGCAGGCGCCTGAAGCAGACCGACAAGCTTGCCGCGAAGTTCGTCGAGCGAAGGCAGTGTGGCCAGAGCCTTAACACCAGCTTCGTTGAGAACTGTCTCGCCCATCAAGCCGCCAACGATTTTGAGCTTGTCATTTTCTTTGGCGTATTGAGCAGAGATTTTCGCAGCGGTAACCGGATCAGCCGAATAGACCAGAGCGACAGGGCCCTTGAAGAGGGCGTCGCCCGCTTCACCAACCGAGCCGTCCAAAGCCTTTTGAGCCAAACGGTTCTTAAACACCTTGAGCACGGCGCCTTCGTTACGAAGACGGGTGCGCAGGTCAGACATTTCCACAAAGGTCATACCCGTATACTGGGTGACAACCACGGTACCGGAATCGGCAAAGACGCTCTTGAGCTCTTCGATCGACGCGGCTTTTTGTGCGCGGTCCATTACTGGCCTCCATGGGATACCGTAACAAAAAGGATTGCTACGGGGGTGATATCTTGCGGGGACATCCCGAAAGACAAACAAGACTTCAGCGCCCGGGAAATCCCGTGCGTGAAGGTACTGTCCAGATGAGATGCTGTTCACCCAAGCGCCATGAAACCCGTTAAGGTACATGATATCTTGATGGCGTTTCGCGTCCCGCCTCCCGTCGGTTCACAAGGGCTCTTGTGAATTACGGACTGAATGGCCTTCAGTCCCCGATGTTCTCGGACAGAACGACATTAAAGATGCGCTACCGCTTCGATGACTGAGCGCTGTTATGCGACCAGATGCCCGAAGCCGGAATAGGTATCTCCAAGCCGAGACGCGCCCTTTACAGTCAAAGCACGCATAAATCAAGGCTTATGAATCCATTTGTTGATGAGGCCCGGCGATAAATCACAAACCCGCCTGTATCCCCGCCTGTATCCCCGCCTGTATCTATGTGCCTTCCGATCATGATGATTCCTATGTATAGGATAGGCGGCCACCGGATGGCTTAGTCAAATTACGAAAAAACCTTAGTATGTTAAGCGACCTTCACGCCTTTCTGGGCACGGCCACGCCTCAAGGCTGGATTGATGCCGCCATCGTACAGCAGGATATCCTGCTGCTCGATCACAAGAACTGCGAATATAAGGCCGCCAGCCATGCCATGACCCTGATGGCCAAGTATCAGGAGAAAGAAGCCTTAGTTTTGGCCATGACGCGTCTGGCACGCGAAGAACTGGCGCATCAGGAACAGGTGATGAAAATCATGAAACACCGCGGTGTAGCGCTCAGGCCTTTGTCGGCGTCACGTTACGCCATGGGTTTGCGCCAGTTGGTGCGCCGTAAGGAGCCCGGCATGCTGATCGACCTGTTGCTGATCAGCGCCTTTATCGAGGCACGTTCCTGTGAACGGTTTGGCGCCATTGCCCCGCATCTCGATGAGGCGTTAGGCCGGTTTTATATGGGCCTGCTGAGAAGCGAAATGCGTCATTATCAAACCTATCTGAAGCTGGCGCATCTGTATGGTAAGCCCGAAGAGATTGCCGAGAGGATCGCGATCATCCGCACGGCAGAACAATCGCTTATTGCCGAACCCGACAGCGAATTTCGCTTTCATTCCGGCCCGCCTGGCTAAAAAAAAAGCCGCCCCGAAACCGGAGCGGCTTAATTTTTCGCAGGGCTGGCAGATCAGACCGTGGCGGAGGCCAGATCAACCTTAACGCCGGGGCCCATGGTCGAAGACAAGGCGATCTTCTTGACATACTGGCCCTTGGCGCCGGCCGGACGGGCCTTAACCAGAGCGTCCACCAGTGCGCGGACGTTCAGCTCAAGCGCTTCGGTCGTGAAGGAAATCTTGCCAACACCAACGTGAACGATACCGGACTTTTCAACCCGGAACTCAACAGCGCCGCCTTTTGCGTCCTTAACGGCTTGCGCCACGTTCGGAGTCACGGTGCCAACCTTAGGGTTCGGCATCAGGCCGCGCGGGCCCAGCACCTTACCCAAACGACCGACGAGGGCCATCATGTCAGGCGAAGCGATGACGCGATCGAAATCCATGAAGCCGCCCATGATCTTTTCGACCAGGTCTTCGGCACCCACAACTTCGGCACCGGCAGCCAGTGCTTCTTCGGCCTTCTTGTCCTTGGCGAACACGGCGACGCGAACGTCTTTGCCGGTGCCGGACGGCAGGTTGACAACGCCGCGAACCTGCTGGTCAGCGTGACGGGGATCAACGCCCAGATTGATGGCGATTTCCACGGTTTCGTCGAACTTGGCCTTGGCATTGGTTTTCACCACACCGAGGGCTTCGGTCAGAGCGTAAGACTTATTGACGTCTACGTCCCAGGCCTTAATGCGTTTTGCGATCTTGGTCATATTAATCCACCACCTTCAGGCCCATGGAGCGTGCCGAACCTTCGATGATGAGGGTCGCTGCGTCCAAATCGATTGCGCTCAAATCCTTCATCTTCTTTTCGGCGATGTCGCGCAATTGACCGCGCGAGATCGAACCGGCCACTTCGCGGCCGGGCAGCTTGGAGCCGGATTTCAGGCCGAGAGCTTGCTTGATAAAGAAGGTGGCAGGCGGTGTCTTGGTGACGAAGGTAAAGGACTTATCCTGATAGACCGTGATAATGGTCGGCAGGGGCGTACCTTTTTCGACGTTTTCCGTACGGGCGTTGAATTCCTTACAGAAACCCATAATGTTGACGCCGCGTTGACCCAGAGCCGGGCCGATGGGAGGCGAAGGCGTGGCAGAGCCGGCCTTCACCTGGAGCTTGATATAGCCCAGGATTTTCTTAGCCATTGATATCTCCTAGAGTGCCAAAAGAGCACATTGTGAGCCGTGGTGCGGGTCACCCCTTCCACGGATTTATCTTTATGTGTCCACAAAGAACGGGCGCTATAACCCACTTGTTGGCCTGTGGCAATAACAGCCTCGCAATAAAAAACGCTCCGGTTGCCCGAAGCGTTTTTAAAATTTCGCAAAGCCAGTAAAAGCTCAGCTTAATCGCCGCTCTTCTCAACCTGAGCATATTCCAGCTCAACCGGCGTTGCGCGACCAAAGATCGACACAGAAACGCGCAGACGCGCATGGTCCTGATCGACGCTTTCGACGACACCATCAAACGAAGCAAAGTGGCCGGAGGTGATCTTGACCTTTTCGCCAATATCAAACGACAGGACGGGCATGGGACGCTCAACCGCCGCGGCCGAATTACCGACAATACGGTCAACTTCCTTTTGCGACACCGGCATGGGCTTTGAGGCCGAACCGAGGAAGCCAGTGACCTTGGGTGTGTTCTTTACGAGGTGATAGGCCTCGTCGGTCAGTTCCATCTTGACCAACACATAGCCGGGGAAGAATTTGCGCTCTGAATTGAATTTGCGACCACGGCGAATTTCGACCACTTCTTCGGTCGGCACGAGGATTTCCGAGAATTTGTCAGCCAGACCCTGTGATTTCGCCTGATCGCGCAGCGCGTCCGCCACCTTTTTTTCAAAGTTGGAATAGGCGTGAACAATGTACCACTTATGGTTCGGGTTCGACACAACAGCTGTTTCGGCGGATGCAGGATTTTCCATACTCATTAGGTCCTTATAGGCCGATCTTGGTGACGTAATTGGTGATGAAGCCCAAGGCGCCATCAATAAAGAAGAAGAAGATGCCGGCCAGTACCACCATGATCAGTACCATGACCGTAGTGATCCAGACTTCCTTGCGGCTTGTCCAGGTGATGCGCTTGGCTTCGTTTTGCACTTCTTTGAAGAATTTAACCGGGTCGATCGGCTTTTTGACAGGCTTAGGATCTGCGGCCGTTGCGGCACCCGATGACGTACCCGCCACCTTACCCACCATCAGCTTGCGGCCGGGTTCTACGGTTTTCGTCTTTGCCTTTGTCTCAGGTTTCTTCACCGTCAAAATGCCTATTCAAGGTTAGGGCTGCGCCAGCCGCAGCGTCCAAACAACAGAAATGAGGCTCGAAATTAAACTTTCAAGCCTTTTGGAACCGATAACGCGTTCCGGCCTTAAAAAGTGTCAGGCACCTTTAAGACCGGAACGCAAAATAGATTGGCAGGGGCGGAGGGATTCGAACCCACGACATCCGGTTTTGGAGACCGACGCTCTACCAGCTGAACTACACCCCTGCAGTTCTCAGGGACAACAAAGACTTTTAAGCCCCCTGCATGTCCCTAAGAGCCGTGCGGTTTATCAGTGGTTCACGCAAAGGGCAACAGACAATCTGATGATTTTGCACCGCTCTGCGTGACTTTTTTCACCTCAGATCACATAGTCCGGATCTGTAATGGCCCAAAAGGCCGGTTTCTGATGGCCTGTCGTATCAAACAGAAGCGGATAATTTTTGCGTGTTACCGGATATGTATCCAGCCAGGTATGGTCGTCCGCCACACCCCAAAGGGTAACAGACTGAACACTGGCATGGGCCTTAAAGACAGTGAACAGTTCACGATATTTCGAAGCCTGTGCCTTAATGGCGTTGCTATAGGCCGTTGTGCCCGTTGCTATAACAGCCTGGCAGGTGGACGTATCGGAAAAACAACTGCCCTGATTGCTGTAGATGGATACATCCAGTTCAGTGATATGGTTGATCAGCCCCAGATTTTCGACATCCTTAAGGGCCGCATCGACCTGAGCGGCCGACGGATAATTGACGCTGATGTGCATCTGATGTCCGACACCATCAATGGGCACGCCACGGGCCTGAAGGCCTTGTATGACGGTCATAAGGCGACCGCGCTTACCCGCATCTTCGGTGCTGTAATCATTGATGAACAGCTTGACATCCGGATCCGCCGCCCGAGCCGCCTTAAAGGCATAATCGATATAGTCCCAGCCGAAGATCTGATACCACTGAGAATTACGATAGGTCGCTGATGCGTCATCACTGACCACCTCATTGACAACATCCCAGGCATAGACCTTGCCTTTGAAATGCGTGACGACATCGGTAATATAGGTTTCAAGCCGGGCGCGCACCGTGGCCTTATAGGCCGCCATATCCGTCTTATCGCCCGCAAAGAACCATGCCGGTGATGTCTGGTGCCAGACCAGAGTATGCCCCCTCACCGCAATCCCATTGGTCTGCGCAAACGTAATCAGCTGATCTGCCCGTGTATAATCATACACACCGGCACTGACGCCAATAGGTTGCGGCTTCATGGCGTTTTCACCCGTCAGGGTGCTGGCATGCTTTACCAAAAGCCCATGTGTCGGTTCCGTCGCCGCCAGCCCGGGTTCAACAGCAAAGCCGATTTTGAAATTAGGCGCGAAATAGGTTTTGAGTGCCACAGCCGATTCAGACATCGACGACGAACTGCTGGAAGACGAAGAAGATGAGCTGCTTGAAGAAGATGACGAAGATGAAGAAGATGAAGAACTGCCCCCTCCGCTGCTACCGCCGCCTCCGCCGCCCCCGCAGGCAGCGACCAGACTGGAGGCGCCGACACTGAGTAAAAGCGCCCGGCGGCTTGGTGTAAAAGTGGATGATAATTTCATGAACGCTTTCCCTGTGTAGATTTGCAACTTTTTGTATTACAATATTTATTTTTCTATTATTAGATACCGCCCTATATCGCCTGTCAATATACACGCTCGGTTGCCGGACTCGTAATAAACACACTTAAATTGTAGGCATGCTCTCAGGGTTTCAAAGGCCGTAATTCGTCCCCCAGCCCCGCTTCGGTCAGAAAAGCGCGCGCCGCCAGATAATCTTCGTCATTGACCAATATGCGCTTTGGAAAGGCCCCAATGGTGCCTTCGGCGCCGCTCATGCTTCGGTCGGCAATAAAATAAAAAACTCCCATCTCTTTCAGCAGCGATTCAACGAAGGAAATCAGGGGCGGATTATTGGTTCGTATCAGGTCTTTCATGGGCGCTCCGATCACAGGGTTTAATACGAAGGACGACTTAGGACATAGAGGGCGCTTAAAGTGCAAATCACCAGCGGCACAAAGGCCCAGATACCCGGCAGGGTGAAAAGGCCGATCAGCGAACTTATGCCCATGCCTAAAACGGCGGCCCATTTGGCTTTGGGGCCGATGACGCCGCGCTGGCGGAAGGCGGCAATGGGCGGGCCGATTTTAGGATGGTTCATAATGCGCGCCTCCCATGCCGGGTTGGAGCGGGCAAAAAAGACGGCGGCAATAATAAAGAAAACCGTGCTTGGCATAACCGGCAAAAACACACCGATAATCCCAAGACCCACAAAGAACAAACCGGCCAGCATGAAAATAAGTCTCATGACCCATCATAGCCGTAACCCCACGGCGCGACTAGGGGCGAATTATGCGCGTTTGGTGGCTGTCATATGCCACTTTTTGCGCCACACAAAAGCATGGATTTTTAATCACGATAGACATCATGCTTTAAACCGTTTAACGGCACCAAACACAGGCGCGCCCCCCCTTACATAAACCGGGCATAAACCGGGAAAAAGGTAACGACATATGGATACTGCCGGCCCGCTTCTTAATCAGGATACAGGGTTTGCACAGGTGGATGCGCGCCTGCGTGCCAGTGGCGTTGATACGTCGCAATTTGGCTTCTATGACCAGCCCTCTGCCCTCTCTGATAAAGACCTGCATGAAGCCTATGCGCGCTGGGTGCTTCTGCGGCCGCGCGACGCGGCCTATGACGCCCATGTGCGCGCTGTTGTGCCGAAACTGTGTAAGCTGATGGTTGGCGCCCTCAAGGCAGATAATTGGCAAGGCGGGTGTCTGGTGGCATCCACCATGATGTGCCGTATGCTGGAGCGCCTCGGTATCTGGAGCTTTGGCGTGCTCGGCAGCGCGACCTTTGAAGTCAAATCGAGGGATCTGGCCTGCGGTTTTTATCGCCATGACTTTCAGGATTTTGAAGATGCGGTTCTGGGCCATGCGTGGATCGTTATTCCCCCCTATGGCCTCGTGGATGCGACGGTGGCTGTTCAGCAATGGGGTGATGATCCCATAGCGGACTATTTGCCAGACTATCTGGCCGAAGAGATAACGCCGCCCATCGTGCCGGATGTGTCGGATGTTGTGAGCTGGCGCATGCGCGACTCCATGAGCCAGATGGACGAATTTCTCGATCCGCGCCTGCATCTGCGACTGGAGCCGGGCCTGCCGATCTTTGCGGAAAGCTTTCCGGCGGTCAGTTTGCGCTATGGTGAGCTGGATATGCGCTATGTCCCCATCAGCATCTCCCTGCCGGAAGGGCCATTGGAAGAGGTCAATGCCGATGCCGATATTGGCCGCACCGGTGGCCAGATTTGGGATCAGGTTGTAGGCCCTGCTTTCGCTGTCTGATATCCCAGCCGCTGCTAATTTTCTGGTGGAGGCGGACAGTGCCCCTTGCAACAGACAGAAATATTATGAGTCGGATGATAGTAGGTTATGTCGATATTGGTTGCGCAAGTTCCATCTGTGACCCAAGGAAATTGTTGAAAAGGAACGATATAAACACCTGCGGATGACTTCAAGTAAAGGTCATCAGTCAGAATGTAGGCAGCCATTACGCTGTCTTTGTGGTCTGGATCGTTTGTATAATAACGAGCATAGGAATGCAGAGGCGCAGCCCCTTCCGGTAAGACCGCACGAGCCTCAATGTAATCTACACTCTCGTTGAAAGCGCGCGCATAGGAGGAAGAAGCGTCCTGTGCATAGACAGATGATGCGCTTGATAAAGTCAAGCATCCTAACCAAAGATATGAGCGTTTTCGCATGTAGTCCCTCGCGGATAATACCTAACTATCGTAGATTATTACCACGGCATAGCCCCAAACAAAAAAC
>JBAWDM010000028.1:0-6299 GCA_049590735.1 Asticcacaulis sp.
CTGCGCCCTGCAGGCCGCCATGGAAGGCTATGAGGTGCGCACCGTCGAAGAGGTGGCGTCCGCCGCCGACATCTTCGTCACCTGCACCGGCAACAAGGATGTGCTGCGTCTGGAGCATATGCGCGCCATGAAGCACAACGCTATTGTTTGCAATATCGGTCACTTCGACTCGGAAATTCAGGTGGCGGCGCTGAAGAATTTCAAATGGGACGAAATCAAAGCGCAGGTGCACCACGTTGAATTTCCTGATGGCAAGAAGATCATCCTTCTGTCCGAAGGCCGTCTGGTCAATCTGGGCAATGCCACAGGCCATCCGTCGTTTGTCATGTCGGCCTCCTTCACCAACCAGACCTTGGCGCAGATCGAGCTTTGGGTGAATAATGCGAACTATGAGAATAAGGTCTATACCCTGCCCAAGCATCTTGATGAAAAGGTCGCCATGCTGCACCTCGAAAAGCTGGGTGCGAAGCTGACCGTGCTGAATGCCGAACAGGCCGACTATATCGGCGTGCCGGTCGATGGGCCGTTCAAGCCGGATCATTACAGGTATTAGACTTCATAAAAAAAGAAGCGGCGCATCATCTGGTGTGCCGCTTTTTTTTTAAGCATCACCGGGATAACGCGGGGCACCGATTACCACTTCCCACAAACCACCCAGAACGCGGCAGACACCGCCAAAGGCGAACAGGATCAGCCAGACGGTCACCACAAGTTCCAGAGGCACCGGTAAGGGCTGCGCAAAAAAGGCCTGAATGCGCCCGAACAATTCCGCCACGGATGCCACCTGCACCACAGACGCGATGGGGGAGATTGTCCATACCCAGGCAGCCAGACCGATAACCGACAGGCCGATCAACAGGTCGATCAGGCCGCGTAATCGCACACCACGGGGATAGGTCAGAACCGTAGCGCCAAACACACCAAGGCCTATAAAATAAACCAGAACCGGCCAATAAAGCGCCGCTTTAAGGGCTGGATAATCGATATGCGCCAGTGCGCCAGGATCAATATGCAGAGCCGCATAGTCAACCGGGATGGGCGCCAGTCCAAAGCTCAAAACGCCTATCCACCACAGGATAAAAACGACGGAAAAAGCGATGGCGGCTACGCCGCGTCCGGCCGAGGATTGGTGCAAATGCCAGCTATTGGTGTGGGCGTATGAGTAGCTGTAGTTTTTCGTGCCTTCGGCCTTTTTGTCATAGCCTTTGGCCACGAACCAATCGCTGATATCGGCCCAGTCCCAAAAAGCAAAATCGAGAAAACGCAGATCGCGGACGCGCCATGTCTTAAAATAGTCAATCGTAATGCCTTTGCGTTCAATAATCCAGGCCGCCACTGTGGCAAAACCGATCAGGGTCATGGTGCCGGTTATGCCCGTGCCAATCGCTGTGCCAAAGGCCTCACCGGGGTTGGCGCCGCCAAATACGCGCGCTAAAAAGACGATGGCGGAGATCAAAACTTCAAGGATCACCGCAAAGCGCACAGCGAACATCCAGAACGGATAGAGGGAGGGGCCGACACTATATTGCGGCTCATCTCTGTATCGGGCGGCCACAACAATCGGATGGCCGAAGTCGCGTAACAGGTCTTCGGTTTCATCCGGCGTGAGCGGTCGGTTAAGCGCGCCTTCTTTGGCCTCAATGCGCGTCAAAATCTCATCGCGCAATTCGGCAATAATGTCGTCGCGCTTGGCTCTGGGCAGCAGGCGCGACACAGCGCGCAAATAGTCTTCTAACATGTCCATTTTGACCCCCGTTAATCTCTAATTTCGGTTATTTTTTCCAGCGAAGCGCTGATGGCCCGCCATTCTTGAATCAGCCGTTGCAACATGATCTCACCGGCCGGCGACAGGACGTAAAAACGTTTTTTGCGCCGCTCTTCTTCGCGCCACTCGCTGACCAGAAGTCCTTGCGTTTCCAGTCTGCGTAATAACGGATAAAGCGTGCTTTCTTCCATATCGAGGCCGTCATCCGCCAGGGCTTGCCTGAGCGTATAGCCGTAGCGTTCGACCCTAAGGCGGGCCAGAACGGCCAGAACCAAGGATCCGCGCCGTAACTCAGCGCGCATAGCCTCAAAAAGATCTACCTCATCACTCATTTAACTGTATCTCATATAGTGTGCAGTATACACTGTGTGTCATACAGTACATGATTGCAAATATGCCGTCAAGCCTCCCTTAAAACGGGCCTGACGGCTATCGAGCTCAGAGCCAAATCAGGCGTAGTGCCGCCGATTAGCTTGGTTTACGGAATTTCAGCGTCATGCGATCGGATTCACCGATGGCATCATAGTGGGCGCGATCAAAATCCGCCGCCTGTGGCTGGCCATTTTCTGAACTGCTGCGGGTGGGTTTCAGTGTCCAGACGCCGAAGGGGTGATCATGATCGTCCTTGGGGTTGGCATTGATCTCAGAGCGGGCTTCCAGCACAAAACCGGCCTTAATGGCGGCGTCAATGACATAGGATTCCGGCACATAGCCGGTGCCGGCCTTCGGGTCTGAGCCGTCCGGTGCGCGGTGTTGTTCAACGGCCAGAATGCCACCGGGCTTAAGGGTGTCATAAAAGATTTTCATATTGTTGTCGGTCGTATCACCCTGACGGGCCCAGTTATGAAAGGCGCGCGCCACCAAAACCAGATCGGCGCAACCAGCCGGCAGGTCGCTTAAAGCATAGGCATCGATCTTTCCGTAAATCGAGGTATCGGCTACCGCCTTCCAGAAATTTTCATCTTTGGGGTCGCGCACACCCGCAATATAATGGCCGTCCGTCTTATGGGCATAGGGCGCCAGAATTTGCAGCCACCAGCCGCCATTGCCTGGGTCAATTTCAACCACGATCATATGCGGTTTCAAGCCCCAAAAGGTGAGGGACTGAGCCGGATGACGGTAGATATCACGCTCAGTTTGGGCTTGGCTACGCCACGAACCCGCAATGGCGTCGTTAAGGGCCTGATCGCTGGTTTGCGCCTGAGATGCCAGACCAACCGATAGGCCTAAGGCGATGAAGGCAGTCGTAAGTGTACGGCGATTGAGCATGAAACCCTCCTGTTTTGCCAAGCCTAGCAAGCTTAGGAGGGCTTGTCTCACTTAGTGTTAGGAAGCTTCACCCCACCGGAATCCAAATTTCCACGACACCTGTGCCGGTCATGGGATCAAAGCGTTCATCCATGCGCTCAAAACAGGCAGAATAGGCCGGTCGGAGATCAAGTTCCGGCATCCATGAATCGTAAATATTGCGCCAGGTTTGTGAAATGGTGCTGACATGACCTTCGTGGATGAAAACGGCATAGTCATGTGCGGCGACTTTCAGGGTCTCGAAACCCTTCGGCAAATCCGGCGTGCCGGTGATCTCAACACCGGACATATAGTTAAATATATCGGGTGCGGTCATCTTGTAGGACACACCATAATGGATGTTGCCTTTTTGGCCATCAATCTGGCCCATATGTTCGCGAAAGGCCTGCCACTGGGCGGGGACACTGCCAACCTGACCAAGTCGATAGGTGCCCACCAGACCGGCAAAGGTGATGGCAGGAGCTTTTATACGCTTCGGGGTTTGGATGGGTGCGGGTTTTACATCGTTCATTTGAAAAGGCTCCGTCAGTTTGAGATGGGTACGATTATCCAGACTGCGTAAAACCTTGGGGGACACGCCAAATTCAGCACGAAAAGCGCGGGAAAAAGCGGCATGTGAGCCATAGCCTGCCGATAGGGCGATATCGAGAATATCACTGTCGGGTGCTAACCGTTTCGCCGCTTCACTTAAACGCCTCGCCTTGACATAGCCCATCAGAGACTGGCCATTTAGCGTGGCAAAAAGGCGGGTGATATGAAAGCGGCTGACGCCTAAGGCACGCGCAATTTCGCCAAGGCTAAGATCGCTGTCGAGGTGGGATTCGACATACCAAAGGGTTTTGCGGATCAGGCTCATTAGGGCTCCCTGTTTTACACAAAACTAATCTATCAGAGCCTGAAACACCATATTTGATCATTGTTGTGGCTTAGGATAATGCGTGGCCTTGCTCAGGGTAATTGCGCGCGTTAAACAGGCAGTCATGGCTTAAGTAAAAGGTTGTTTTGATGACGGAGATTTCCGGTTTTTGCCCGCCCCGATTTGCCGCCGTTAAGGACGCTTTCGCGGCCAATTTCGCGCAAGGTCAGGAACGCGGCGCGCGTTTTTCAGTGGTCATAGACGGTGAAACTGTGCTGGATATCTGGGGTGGCCAAGGCGACCGTACGGGTCAGATGCCCTTTGATGACACGACTCTGACGCCGATTTTTTCGACCGGAAAAGCGGTCATGGCTCTGATGATCGCCCGTCTGGTTGATCAGGGTAAGCTTGATTACGAGGCCCCCGTTACGGATATCTGGCCGGAATTTGGCCAAAACGGCAAGGCAGGCATTACGCTGGGCCAACTTATATCGCATCAGGGCGGTTTACCGGGATTTTCACCACCACAAGACCCCACCCTTTGGTTTGATGTGGCGGCCACCCTAAAAGCCCTGTGCGAACAGGCCCCCTTATGGACGCCGGGTGAGGGCTCCGGCTATCACCCCATTACCGGCGGCTATCTCTTGGGTGAAGTGTTTCGCCGCGCCGATGGCCGCAGCCTGGGGACGGCCTTGCGCGAAGACATTGCCGACCTGTTCGGGCTTGAGGTCATGATCGGCACGCCGGATGCCTATGAACCGCGCATTGCCCATATGCAAAAGCCAAGCTCAGCGCCCAATCTGGGGACGCTGGATGCGATCAAACAGGCGGCTTTCCTTGATAAGGGCTCATCCCCTGCGGGCAAGGGATCGGCCGACTGGCGGCGCATGGAAATCCCGTCGGCCAATACGCATGCCACGGCGCTTGCTTTGGCGAAATTGATGGGTGTGGTGGCCTGCGGCGGCATGCTGGAAGGTCGTCGCGTGATCGGCAATGAGACGCTGGAACTGGCCATGGCCGAGCGCGTTTCGGGTCAGGATCGCGTCTTGCCGTTTAAGCTATCGTGGGCGGCGGGTTTCCTGCGCAATCAGGGCATCGGCATTTACGGCCCGAATGAAAATGCGGTTGGCCATAGCGGCTGGGGTGGGTCATGTGCCATGGCCGATCCGGCGCAAAAGCTATCGGCTGCCTATGTCATGAATAAGCAGTCGGCCTATCTGATCGGTGATCCGCGTCCGGTCGGGCTTATTGATGCGCTATATGGGGCCTTGTGATGAAGTGCGGCGCAAGCGCGGGGGCGGTGCCTATGGTCAGAAGAAGACGCAGCTAAGAAGAAGGAAGGGAATCCACAGATTTCACAGATTTACACAGATGAAGCAGGCACCCGGCAACATCAGTCGGAGATTTAAGCACATAAGCTACTGCGCATACCATCTGTGTTAATCTGTGAAATCTGTGGATTCCCTTCCTTCAAACCGGCAACACGACCTTGATGGCCTTCATGCGCCGCCAGGCACCGAACGCAAAGACCAGCGCGCCCAGCCAGATAAAGGCAAAGGACAGCGCCCGTAACGGCGTAAACGGCTCACCCTGAAACAGGCCAATGGCTAAGGTGCTCGTTGGACCAATGAACTGGATGAAGCCCATGGTCGACAGGGCCAGCCTGCGCGCCACATAGGAGAACAGAACCAGTGGCAACACGGTAATGGGCCCGGTAAGCATAAACCAGAAGGCCTGAGACGGCACAAAGAAATGCCCTGATCCCTTGGCCTCAAACCAGATCAGATAGATGAGCGCCGGTAAAAACAGATAAGCGCATTCAATGAACAAGCCTGCCAAAGCCTTGATCTGCAAATGCTTACGCATAATGCCATAAGCCCCAAAGGTCGCCGCCAGAATAAGCGCAATCCACGGCACATGACCGATGGCCAGAGCCTGAATGACGACACCCACGGCGGCCAGCGCAATGGCGCTTTTGCCCCAGTTGTCGAGCCGCTCACGAAACAATAACGCACCGGCAGCCATATTGAGCAGGGGATTGAGATAATAGCCAAGCGAGGCCTCTATGGTGAAGCCGTTGGTGACGGCCCAGACATAGACGCCCCAATTGGTCGCGATCAAAAGCGAGGTCACCAGCAGCATGGCGCGCATGCGGGCTGAGCCAAAGGCCTCAATGACATCGGGCCATTGTTTGGTGATGAAGACCAGACCGGCGGCCCAGATCAGCGCCCATACGGAACGGTGCGCGATGATCTCAAGCGAGGCCCCGCCAAACTTATGGATGGGCACATAGAGCAGGGGCACAAAACCCCAGATCAGATAACAGATAATGGCCAGATTGACCGGAGAGGCGAGCGATGACCCTGTAGG
>JBAWDM010000029.1:0-4264 GCA_049590735.1 Asticcacaulis sp.
CTTGGCATTTACCTCGCCAGATTCACTTGTTATAAAGGCAGGCGAAATCAAGCCATTGTTTAGGTTGCCAAAATAAAGCGTAAGCTCCGGCACGTCGGGCTTCCACGTATAGTCCTGCACAAAAACCGGTTTGCCGTCCTGAAGAAAATGTCGCCCTGTCTGGGTAATGTGTCTGTAGTCCAATTTCACAGCAGGTTTGGGTTGGATAGCACCAGACTGCAGCTGTTTTAGTGTGGCGGTCGCTTCTTCCAAACAAGCCTTTGTGGATTGCAACTCAACACCTGACAAGGCATGCGCATATTGCTGGGCTTGCGTCTTATAGACCGGATGTTTGCTATAGAGCTGTGTTAAGTAATCGATTGATTTTGAATCGATATCTGCCCACTTCACAAAAAGCGTCGAGGTGTGCAAAACCATACACTCGCGTGTGACATCTAGGCCCCTGCTGTCAGCCTTGGTGATCTGGTCGGATAATTGGGTTTGTGCCTGCTTAATCTGTAAAAGAAGGTCCGTCACCTCTGTCGCAGATAAGGGCGTTGGCGCTATATCTACGGGTCTTGGCACCTTAGCCTTTATCGCCTTAGGTGCTGCCAAAGTGTCCGTGGCAAATAAACCAGATGCAGCTATAGTTGTTAAAAGCGTACGACGATCCATGTGACTCTCTTTAATAAACACCATCACACCAAGTAATGATTGCAGGCATGTAAACATATGAACAAAATTGAGACGTATTTGAGGTTATTTTTATTCATATATTTATAACGATAATTACAAAATTATCCGTCTAACACTTAATAAAGTTTTGAATATATTTTATTATAAATATAAATATTGTCTGACTGTGCGGTTTAGGGCCAACACAGCCTGACATCTCATCAACATAGTGCGCCGTTAGTGTGCAGCGACCTTTGTTTCTTCTGGATATTGGGCTTGCAAAGTCTTGGCCGAGGCGTCATCGCGTTTTTGCAACTCGACAACCAAACGTTCACGCAGGTCTTTTAAGACACTCGCATAGGCCGGATTTTTGATCTGATTGGTCATTTCACCGGGATCTTTTTTCAGATCATAAAGCTCATCAATGGAATCACCAGGATTCCAGACAAACTTATAGTCAGGTGTGCGGATCGCCCGAAGCCCGAACCAAGCGCCATTATACCATTCATAGTCATAGGTGGCGAGATCATCCTTATCGGCCACAGCGGAATCGCCTTGCTCCATAAGTGGTATCAAGGATTTTCCATCGACGGGGCCGTCCGCCTTAAGGCCCATCCATTTGGCCATGGTTGGCTCAAGATCAATGGTTGATACATGACGGGTCACGACACGTGGCTTGATGTTTGGATCCCGAATAAGCAAGGGTATGCGCATCAACTCATCATAGGCGTAGGGTGCCTTATCATACAGGCCATGCTCACCCATCATACTGCCCTGATCGCTGGTAAAGATAACTCGCAGATTATCCCACACACCCGCGGCTTTCGCAGCGGCAATGATGTCACCAACCGCGCGATCGAGCATAGCAATCGAGCCGTAATAATGCGCCTGTGCCTTACGCCAGTCGCTTTCGCTCATGTGCGAAACATCATGCCACGGCCAATAGGCCTCACGTTGTGAAAGAGGTTTATTGGCATCTTTCGACAAGAAATTAGCCGGCTCGACAATCTTAGCGGGGTCAAACATGCTCGCATAAGGTTCAGGATTGCGATAAGGCGGATGCGGTTGCGTAAAGCTGATCACGCCAAAGAACGGCCGCTTATCGGTGGCGGCTTCTTTTAAGAAAGCCACACCGTCGCGCACCTTTTCCGCGGTATCCGTGTCTTCATAGGTGCCGGGCAGCGTGTGGTAATATTGCCACTTTTCACCATTGGCGTCGGTCTTGCCTTCTTTGTAACCCTCAATGGCTTTCGCATCATCATAGGGCGTGTACATTCGAATATTGGGTTCGGCATCACCTTCATAAATTTTGACATATTGCGCACCGCGCTTAATGGGGCCAAGCGCACCCAAGTGCCATTTCCCGACAAAGCCAACGAAATAGCCGTCTTTTACGGCCTGATCAATAATCGTGCTTTGGTTCGGATTCATTTCGTTTAACCGCGAATGCCAAAGCTGAACATTGTCATCAAGGCCCGTACGGTTGCCCCATTCGCCTGTGAACAAGGTAGCGCGCGCTGGCGAACATAGCCCAACCGTAGCCATAGCGGTGTTGAACTGCGTTGAATGCGCAGCCAAGGCGTCAATATTGGGCGTTGGCACAGGCCCGCCCCGATAGGAAAAAGAATCGAAACGCATATCGTCGAACAACAGCACCAATACATTAGAACGCTGGGCCTTTGGTACGACGGTGTCGCTCACATGACTTGGGGTTACAGCTTCTTTTACTGTGGCCACGGCCTCGGCCGGCACCTTGGTCAATTCCGCTGAATAGGCGCTGCTGACGGCAATAACCGAAGCCGCCGTAAGGAGAGCTATCATGCCTTTAAACATTGTCTTCCACCCTGATTTTATAAGTATTTATAACAGAAAGGGTGTGCAAATTTATATGAAATTGCACACCCCCCCGGTTCATCTCAAAAACGCTCTTGCATACATTTCAAATTAGCAGGGACTATTCAGCGACCCGTGGCTTATCATGGAAATTTTGCTCAGTTTTTGTGTCGTCATATTCATGGCTGCCAACTGGCCATTCGTTGAAGATAGAAATGGACAAGCCCTTCATTTGGCTGTTCCACGTCTTTGACATGGCCTCTAGCTTTTCGTCATCCTTCGTGTCGGTGGCAATCAGATTGTGTTGCTCACCCTTGTCCGACTTCAGATCAAACAACATCTTGTTATTTTGACGCTGGACAAACTTAGCATCACCGCTGGTGACAGCCTGCTGAACATAGGTGTCGCTATGGGCATCGTTAGAGTGGTAACGCCAGAAAAGCGCATCATGGGGCACACTGGCAAAAGTCTTGTCCTGCAGGTATGGCACCAAATTCACACCATCCAGCGGGTTTTTGCCCGTCATGTCGATATGGTTGACACCAACAACGGTGGCCAGAATGTCCATAGAGCTGACAGCATGTGGGTAATCAATCCCGGCTGGGATCTGAGCTGGCCAGCGCACGGCAAATGGCACACGTACGCCACCTTCGAACATATCGCCCTTACCGCCACGTAGAGGCAGGTTGATCGAACCATTCTTAGCGCGAACGAGCGGGCCGCCATTGTCTGACAAGAAAAAGACTATGGTATTATCGGCAATCCCCAATTGATCGAGCTTATCCAAAATCGTGCCAACACCATCATCGACGGCGCTAACCATGCCGTCATAGATCTTACGCTGAGGGTCCGTCACATTGGGGAAGCGGTCGGTATATTTTGGCGGAGCCGCAATAGGAGCGTGCGGCGCATTATAGGCTAAATAGAGGAAGAATGGCTTCTTTTTGGTATGCTCACGATCAATATAATCGACCGCTTCGGCGGACAGAATATCGGTCATATAACCTTTTGCGTCAACCTTTGTGTCGTTACGCAATAGACGGGTGGCATATAGCTCGCCATCGCCCTTAACCTTTGTCGGGTCAACATCGTGGAATTTTTCAGCGTAATAGTTATGGCCACCATTCAAAAAGCCATAAAATTCGTCAAAGCCGCGCTGAAGAGGACGATAACCTGTCACCGAACCCATGTGCCATTTACCGATCGCCATCGTGTCATAGCCCGCTGGCTTTACGACTTGGCCCATGGTTTCTTCTGAGAGCGGCAGGCCCGCATGGGGATCATCAGGATTTTCACTAGGATTTAGTAAAAAACCAAAGCGGTCTTGATAACGGCCGGTTAAAAGACCTGCGCGGCTCGGACCACAGACCGGAAAGGTTACATAGCCACGGTCAAAACGCGCACCTTCATGAGCAATTCTATCAATATTGGGCGTAGGAATGTCTTTGCTACCATTAAAACCAACATCCGAATAACCTTGATCATCCGTTAGAATGATAATGACATTTGGCTGTTGAGCTTGATGGCTGGCGGCTGGAGTCACAGCAGCGACGGACTGGCTTTGAGCGGCAACACAGCCGGACACCATGGTTTGCGCCAATAATAACGCAGTGGTTAGCGATAGCGCTTTTCTAACATGTCGTGCCTGAGAAACGCGTTTAAGTTTATTAGCATTCATATCACACCTATTGTTCTTGAAATTATACCTTGCCCCCGACCATGCAGTTCAGCGTCACAAGCAGGCCGAAGCCGCTTATGACGCTGTAAAGTCTTAGAG
>JBAWDM010000030.1:0-6133 GCA_049590735.1 Asticcacaulis sp.
AAGTCCCAGAACCCCTTGGCCGGGCGTTCACGCTCCATCAGGGCGCGCATCTCCAGAACATCTCGGGCGATTTTTGCCAGTGAGCGCTGGCTGCGCAGAACGGTTTCGATTTTGAGGCGCACCAGATCGGCAAAATCGTTTGAGCTTGACCAGACAATGCGCGCGCGCGTCAGGGCCTGAAATTCCCAGGTGTCGGCATCGCGGGTATAATAGTTTTCAAAGGCCGCCAGCGACACCGCCACCGGCCCCTGCGCACCGGTGGGCCGCAGCTTCATGTCGATTTCGTACAGCGTGCCTTCGTGGGTGGGTGCCGAAAGCGCGGTAATCAGCCTTTGGGTGAAACGGGCAAACCAGGTTTCGGCCGCCCAGCCCTTAAGCGAGGACACACTCGATGGGTCATCCGGCAGATAGATGGCCATCAGGTCGAGATCCGAGGTCGCCGTCATTTCCTGCGAGCCCAGCTTACCCAAGGCGATAATCGCCACCTGACCATCCAGACGCCCCGCCTGACGTTCAATATCTTCGTATGTCAAAGGGGCCAGATGGTGAATGCAGGCATCCGCCAGACGGGCATAGGCGGCGCCCGCGGCCTCGGTACTAAGGCGGCCGCTTAAGATCTGCATGCCGATGCGGAACTGCTGTTCGCGGGCAATGCGGCGCAGGGCGTTCATCACCACTTCGAGATCATCCGGCACGCGGTCAATTTCACGCGCCACTTCGCGGGCCACCAGATCATCCAGCTCTTCACCCAGCGGATCAAAGAAACCGGCATCCAGCATGGCGTCAAATGAGGTCGGGTGACGCGCCAGCATCTGTGCCAGACGCGGCGAAAAGCCCATAATCTCCACAATGGTATGAAACAGTTTCGGATTGGCCAGAAACAGGGACTGAATCTGCACACCGGCATTCAGGGTAGCAAAAAAGACGGCAAAGCGCGTAAAGGCAATCGACGGTGTCCCGGTTTCATTGAGCGCCTCAAGCAGGCGCGGCACTAAGCGGGTAAACAGCTCCCGGCCACGTTCAGAGCGGGTGGCGGGAATACGCCCGTGGTGCCAGGACCGGATCGTCGCCGACACCTGCTCGGGCTGGTCAAACCCCATGCGCCTTAAGGTCTTGATGGTTTCGGGATCATCTTCTATGCCGGTAAAGACCAGACTGCCGAAAGTGGATGACAGGGATTCCGATTCGGAAAACAGTTCACCATAATGGCTGTTGACCAGACGCAGGGTGCGCGACACCGCCAGATCAAAGCGCGACAGATTGGAAAAGCCGGACAGGGTGGCCACCCGCATCCGCTCATCTTCGTTTTCCGGCAGGGTATGCGTCTGTTCGTCATTGACCATCTGGACGCGGTGTTCCCAGTCGCGCAGGCGCACATAGGCCTGCTTCATGTCCTTGGCGACCGCAGGGGCCAGATGTCCGGCGCGGCGCAGCGCATCCAGCGCATCTATGGTGCGGCGAGACCTGAGGGAGGGATCGCGGCCCCCCAGTATCAATTGCTGGGTCTGGGCAAAAAATTCGATTTCGCGAATGCCACCGGCACCCAGTTTCAGATTGGCACCTGCTGCCTCCAGCCGGTCATCGACCTTATAGACATGGATCTGACGTTTGATGGAATGCACATCGGCAATGGCGGGATAGTCGAGACTGCGCCGCCAGATAAACGGCGACAGCTCGTTCATAAAGGCCCGCGATTCCACCGAATCCCCGACAATATGACGGGCCTTGATAAAGGCGGCGCGCTCCCAGTTTTGCCCGACCGATTCATAATAGTTCAGCGCAAAAGGCACACTGACGACGGTAGGCGTCGAGGACGGATCGGGCCTCAGCCGCAGGTCAACGCGAAACACATACCCTTCACCCGTGCGCTCGCTCAGCAGGGTCGACACGCCGCGCGCCACGCGATCGGCAAAGGTTTGCGGATCCACCTGCGGTTTGACCGGCAGGCGTTCCAGATCGCAGAAAAAGGTGATGTCGATATCGCTGGAATAGTTCAGTTCACCGGCACCATGCTTGCCCATGGCCAGCACGAACAGGCCGGGCAGGACACCGCGGTCTTGATCTTCGCCCAGGCGATCCGGATCAATCCGCCCCTTATCGGCTTCATCACGCACCATCAGCGCCAGCGCCGCCGAGGTGACGGCATCGGCAAAGCGTGTCAGGGCGGCGGTCACATGATCTATGCCCCAGACTCCGCCCAGATCGGCCAGCGCCGTGAGAAGATGGGTGTCAGCCTTGAGTTGGCGCATGATGCGGCCGGCGGCCACTATATCGACGCTTGCGCCGTTTGCTGCCCCCGCCTCAAGGGCTTCGGTGGCTTGTAATATGGTTTTAAGGCGGGCCTCAGGCGTGCTGATCAGGGTCTGTTTCAGGCGCTGCGGATTTAGCCGCATCAATCCCGCCAGATAGGGCGAGGCCGAAGCTATCGGTCGCAGGGCAGGTTCAGCCTGATCGAGTATATCGCGCCAGCCTGCGGCATCGGCGGCCTCAGTCAGGATTTCAAAGACATAATCCGCCGCACCGGCATTGAGAATCGGCCCGCAGGCTTGCAGCCGGTCGACCAAAGGAGAGAATAAAACGTCAGCCATAGGCGTAGACATACAGGTTCCCGCAGGGTTTGTCCTGTTTAGTTTAGACCGTAATTGGGGGTAAAATCAACGCGGTACACAGACCGGGGCCCTCATCGCCGGCTGAACCTATGCCGTCTGTGATCTCAAGATGGCCGTTATGGGCGGTGGCCACGGCCTCTACCATGGCCAGACCCAGACCAACGCCCGGCAGGCTGCGTGAAGATTCCAGCCGGACAAACCGCTCTGTAATGCGGGCGCGATCATTTTCGGGCACGCCCGGCCCGGTGTCGCAGATCGAAAATTCAATGTCGCGTCCGGTTGTGTAACAGAGGCGGAATGTAATTCGTCCGCCCAGAGGCGTATATTTAATGGCATTGTCGAGCAGGTTGGACAGGGCCTGCGCCAGAAAATCACGATTGCCATAGGCGCGCACATCGGATTCGATGTCGGCGGTAAATTCAAGCCCCTTATCGGTGGCCACCACTTCAAAAAGCTCGGCCATATCGGTCGCTAACTCGGTGGCCGAAAACAGAATTTGATCAGGGGCCTGACCCTGAGCCTGAAGCCGCGACATGGCCAAAACCGTCTGAAAGGTGCGCAAAAGCTGATCGGTTTCCGCCAGAGTCTTGGTCAGAGCCTCGCGGGCGATGTCGGGCGCATTCTTGCCTTCCCTGCCGATATCCAGAAGCCCTACCTCCAGATTGGTGCGCAGGCGCGACAGGGGCGAGCGCAGGTCATGGGCAATGGCATCACCGGCATATTTCAGATTGCCGACGGTCTTTTCCATGCGTTCCAGCGTCTGATTGATCCGCAGACTGAGGGCGTCAAATTCATCGCCGGATTCGCGCACGGCAATGCGCGCCTTAAGGTCACCGTCCTGCACCTGAGTCAGCACGCTGGTGACGCGCTGCACCGAGCGTGAAACTTCCTGATTGATCAGGGTGCCGGCAAACAGGCCTAAGACCAGAACCAGAACACCGCCACTGATGACGGCCTTGAACTCCTGATGGAAACCGCGATCCACCCACGACATGTCCTGCACGACATAGACATAGGTGGCCGGATCAATTCGCTCGATCCGCCCCTCATAGCGGCAGCACCGACCAAACTTATCGCCGTCACTGGTGCTGCTGGGGCGCAATGAGAAAAAACTGACCGGTATGACGGCCTTTCCGGCAGCCAGATCGTCACGCACCTCAGGCGTTAAAATCCGCGCCTCCAGATCGCCTTCGGACAGGCGCGCGCGTGAATTTTGCGTCAAAATCTTACCCGACGGATCAAAGGCGCCCATGGCGGTGATCCAGTCGACAGCATCATCGGAATGGATCTTAGCCATCAGGGCCGCATGTCCGCTTTGGGCGTTGACGGTTCGCATAGCCTCAATGCGATAGTCGATCACGCCCTTACTGGCGGACCGCATCTCGGCGGAGGTGGCCAGATAGACATAGGTAAAGACAAGGGCGGCGGCGAAAACATAGACAAACAAGAAAACAAGGGTCAGCCGGAACGGCGTTTGCCGGAAAAAATTAGGCCGCAAAATCGTCATACCGCCCACGCGGTTGCGGAGCTTTGCCATAAGCCAGTTGCGACGTTTGGGCATGATCTTGTTCCTCAGGGTGTCAGCCGGTAGCCTTCGCCACGCACCGTATGCAGCATGGGACGCTCAAAGCCTTTGTCAAGTTTGGAGCGCAGACGGGAAATATGCACATCAATGACATTGGTTTGCGGGTCGAAATGATAGGCCCAGACTTTTTCAAGCAACATGGTGCGTGTCACATTCTGGTCGGCATGGCGCATTAAAAATTCCAGCAGCTTGAACTCACGTGGCTGCAGGTCAATTGGGGTGGTTTCACGTTTGACCTGACGGGTAATCAGATTCATTTCCAGATCACCGACCCGCAAAACCGTATCAACCTGTTCTCTGTCGGTGCGACGACCCAGCGCCTCTACGCGTGCCACCAGCTCAGACAGGGCATAGGGCTTGACCAGATAATCATCGGCACCGGCCCTCAGGCCTGATACGCGGTCTTCCAGCTCACCCAGAGCCGATAAAAACAGAACCGGCACCTCATTGGATTCGGCACGCAGGGCCTGAAGCATGCTGACGCCATCCATGACGGGCATCATGCGATCCAGTATGACCACATCGGGCAGGGCGGCCTTTATGGCCGCCAGGCCTTGCGCACCATCACTGGCCAGCCGCGACTCTATACCGGCATCTTTCAGGCCGCGCTGCATGTTTTGTGCAGCCTCGGCGTCGTCTTCAACAATCAAAACCTGCATGATGGCACTCTTGGAGTAGCGAACTTAGTGAACAAAAAAAGAGCCATAACCTAAGTTACAGCTCTTTTCGTGTTAATTATCAGCAATAATTCAAGACGACCTATTTATCAGGCGCATCCTTAAAGCTGACAGGCAGGGGTACATTCTGGCCATTGCGGTTGATCAGCAACAGAATGCTGGGGCGTCCGGCCTTTTTCAGCTCGGCCACAATGGCGGCGAAATCAGTGGGTTTATTAACCGGCCGGTTATCAGCACGCACGATGACATCACCGGCCTTCAGGCCTTTTTTCGCCCCGTCGGACGTCGCCACCATATCGGTAATGACCAGCCCCTTGACGCTGTCTTCGATGCCAAAGGCCTTGCGCGTATCCGGTGTCAAAGCCTTAACCGACAGGCCAATGACCGGCGTATCGCTATTGGCCGTGCCATCCGGCGTTGTCATGTCGGAATCGTCAGACCCGTTCAGGCCCTTGGCCAGCTCAGCCTCTGACGGACGAAGCGCCGCTGTCAGGGTCAGGTTCAGCATCTTGCCATTGCGCAGGACGCCCAGATTGACCTTCTCACCCGCCTTGATGTCGGCAATACGGCGCGTCAGCTCAGTCGGGCTTTTGACCGCCGCACCATTGACGGTTTTGATGATGTCACCAATATCGACGCCGGCTTTCTGAGCGGGACCGCCATCCGTGGTTTCGGCCACATAGGCCCCCGTCAGATCGGTCAGGCCGAGGGCTTCGGCGGTGTCTTTATTCAGCGATTGAATCTGGACGCCAATATAGCCGCGACTAATGGTGATGCCCTTCATCAGTTGCGAAGTAATCTTGTTGGCGACATCGGACGGGATGGCAAAGCCAACACCCGCATTGGCGCCCGAAGGCGTCACGATCGCCGTATTGACGCCGATCACCCTGCCATAAAGATCAAAGGTTGGCCCGCCGGAATTACCACGATTGATGGCCGCGTCAATTTGCAGATAATCGACATAGTCGGGGCCGCTCGAAGAACCGCTCAGGTCGCGGCCATAGGCCGACACAATACCGGCCGTGGCCGTGTTGGAAAAGTCGAACGGATTGCCGACGGCCACCACCCAGTCGCCAACGCGGGGCTTTTTATCCAGCTCCCAGCGCACGAAGGGGAAGTTCTTGCCCTCAACCTTAAGAACGGCCAGATCGGTGCCAACATCGCGGCCCACAACGGTCGCTTTGAATTCCTTATCGTCGCTCATCTTGACGATAATGTCATCCGCGCTTTCAATGACATGGTTGTTGGTGACGACATAGCCA
>JBAWDM010000031.1:0-3132 GCA_049590735.1 Asticcacaulis sp.
TTAGAAAGTCAGGCCGTCTATCAGGTCGATCCGTGGGCCGAACATGCGCCCAAATCCGAACCCGCCAGGGTGTTTTCGCCGCTTGCCGACCTGCGCGAAGGCCACAGTCAGACCCATCTTACACTCACCGGCGACGGGGACTTTACACGCCTCTCGCCCTCAAGCAGCGAAGCGATAGGGCACTAACATGAACGCAAATGTTGTCATAAGCTGGACGGATGTCGGTGCTGCCATCGAAGTCGCCCCTCAAAGTGCGCGGCGCGTCGAAACGGCTCTCGGCCCCATCGCTGTGTTTCGCACCCTTGCGGATGAATATTACGCCGTGATGGATAAGTGCCCGCATAAGGGCGGGCCCTTATCTGAGGGCATTGTGCATGGCCGTTCCATTGCCTGTCCGCTGCACAACTGGTCGATATCGCTGGAGACCGGTGAAGCGCAAGGGGCCGATGCCGGTAAGGGCTGCACACCGAGCGTGCCGCTTAAGGTCGAAGATGGCCGCATTTTTCTGGGATTGAATTTTTAATCCCTTCTCCCTGCTTGCGGGGAGAAGGTGGTCCCAGAAACTTTTTTGGGGCCGGATGAGGGGCAACTCCACCGCCAGAAGGCCCCTCACCCGGTTCGATAAACCGAACCACCCTCTCCCCGTAAAACGGGGCGAGGGGAATGAAGGCCAACCACCACTGGATTAATAAATGTTCGAATCCGCCCCCCTGACCGTGAAAACCACCTGCCCCTATTGCGGGGTGGGCTGCGGTGTGAAGGCAAGCTTGAACGCAGGTCGCCAACTAACCGTACAGGGCGACGAAAACCATCCGGCCAATCAGGGTCGTCTCTGTTCCAAAGGTACGGCGCTGGGGGCTACATTTGCGCTCGAAGGCCGTCTGCTGTCGCCGAAAATCCGCAAAAACGGCCGGTTGGAAGCCGCCACATGGGATGAGGCCCTGTCGGCGGTGGCGCACAAATTCAATGCGGTCATCAACGAATACGGGCCGGACGCCGTGGCCTTTTATGTCTCAGGTCAATTGCTGACGGAGGACTATTATGCCGTCAACAAACTGGCCAAGGGCTATATCGGCACGGCCAATGTCGACACCAATTCAAGGCTGTGCATGTCTTCGGCTGTGGCCGCGCACAAGCAGGCTTTTGGCGCCGATCTGGTGCCCGGCACCTATGAGGATATGAGCGAGGCCGATGTGCTGGTCTTTTCCGGCCATAATGCCGCCTGGACGCATCCGGTACTCATGCGGCGCATTGAAACAAACGATACCCAATACCGCATCTGCATCGACCCGAAGCGCACCGATACCGCAAAGGCCTGCGATCTGCATCTGATGATTAAACCACAGACCGATACGCGTTTATGGAACGGCCTGTGCGCCCATCTGATTGCCCGTGATGCCATTGATCACGACTTTGTCGACCGGCACACAAGCGGTTATTCGCGCCTGATGGCGGCCTTAAGCGAGGACGACCAGAGCCTTGAAGCCGTGGCCGAAGATTGCGGCATTTCCACGGTTGACCTCAAGGCCTTTTATGACGCCTTTGCCCATACGCCTAAGGTGGTCAGCCTGTTTTCCATGGGATCTAACCAATCGTCAAGCGGGGTGCATAAGGGCTTGGCCCTGATCAATGCACACCTCTTGTCGGGCAAGATCGGCAAGCCGGGGGCTGCGCCCTTTTCCATCACCGGCCAACCCAATGCCATGGGTGGCCGCGAAGTCGGGGGTCTGGCCAATATGCTGGCGGCGCATATGGATTTCGACGATGCCTCGAAATCATTGGTGCAGCGTTACTGGGACTCGCCGACCATAGCGCCCAAAGCGGGCCTTAAGGCGGTCGATATGTTTGAGGCCGTGCGACAAGGCAAGGTCAAGGCCATCTGGATCATGGCCACCAATCCGATGGTCTCCATGCCGGATACCAACAAGATACGCGAGGCGCTGTCCAACTGCGAGATGGTCGTCGTCTCTGATGTCATGGCGCGCACGGATACGATGGATATGGCGCACATACAGTTGCCGGCGGCGGCGTGGGGTGAAAAAGATGGCACCGTCACCAATTCAGAACGGGTGATTTCGCGTCAACGCAACCTGACTGCCTTGCCGGGTCAGGTGCGTCCGGACTGGCAGATCATTGCCGACGTGGCGCGACGCATGAACAGCGCATGGGATGCCGCCTTTTCGTGGCGTGGGCCGCAGGACGTGTTCAATGAACATGCCGGCCTGACCAGTTTTGAAAATTCAGGTCAACGCTTTTTGAACCTGAGCGGCCTGATGAACCTTAGCACCAGCGCGTATAATCATCTGACCCCGACCCGGTGGCCCATCACCAAAGCGGGCAGCACACACCGCCTGTTTTCGGACGGCCGCTTTGCCACACCGGATGGCCGCGCCCGACTTGTCCCGCCTAAGGTATCCGGCCCGGCCCATGCGACCACGCCGGACTTCCCGTTCAGCCTGAATACCAGCCGCGTGCGCGACCACTGGCACACATTGACCCGCACAGCCTTAGCCCCCGAACTGAACCGCCATATCACCGAGCCACTGGTCGATATTCACCCCAAGGATGCCGAGCGCCTGAATATCAAAGACGGCCGTCTGGCGCACATTCGCACGCAACACGGCGAGGCGATCCTTAAAGCGCGCGTCACTGACGATGTTCGCGAAGGGGGGCTTTGCGTGCCTATGCATTGGACGCGGCAGTTTGCGCCCTTTGGCCGCGCCAACCCGATGGTCAATCCGGCGGTGGATGCCCTGTCGGGACAGCCGGAATTCAAACACACACCCGCCCATGTCACGGCCTATAACGAGGTCTGGCATGGCTTTCTGATGCGCCCACGGGATTTCGATGGTATTTTACCCGATTTCGGTGAGGCGATCTGGCGCAAGTCCAGCCATGAATTTGCCGACTGTTATGAACTGGCGGGTCAGGCGCCGATGGACCCGTCCGGCTTTGCGATGACCCAGACCCTTGAGGATCGCATGACGGGTTTAACCCGCAGCGTTCATATTGAAAACGGCGCGCTGAAGGGGGTTCTCTTTATATCACCCATCCATAAGCGCCTGCCACCGCGCGACTGGCTGCTGGCGCGGTTTGGCGACATGAAGCTGGCGGATACGGATCGCGCCGCCC
>JBAWDM010000032.1:0-8753 GCA_049590735.1 Asticcacaulis sp.
TCGACCTTGGCAAGGTCGCGCTCTACCGCTGAGCTACGCCCGCTTGCATCCGTTGGTAAGACCTAAAGTCTGCCTCACCGCGAGGTCGGCCTTATAGACTTAAGCCCGAAAGCTTTGCAAGTGCCTATTTACGGAATCCTGTGAAAAACTTCGCAGGGCATTCTGCGAGACTTCAAAAACTCGCTTTAATTAAGTCAAATTCCGGCGAAGGGCAGCCCCGAGCCTGAATTTGTCGATATGGCCCATAGGGAAAGTATACTGAGCAAAGCGAAGGACTTTTCCTATGATAAACTAAAGCATTGCCGGAATCACGCGGTCGGGCGGACGGTGGCCGTCCTGATGCGTCTTAATGTTGAGAATAACGCGGTCGCCCATGTCCTGACGCGCCTCAATCGTAGAGGAAGCCATATGCGGCAACAGGATGGCATTGGGCAGGCCGATCAGTTCCGGATTGATGGCGGGTTCGCGTTCATAGACATCCAGCCCGACACCGGCGATCCTGTTGTTGCGCAGCATGACCGCCAGAGCCGCTTCGTCAACAATGCGGCCACGCGCCGTATTGACCAGAATGGCGTGGGGTTGCAGCTTCGACAGGCGTTCTGCATTCAGCAGATGCAAGGTGTTCGCCCCGCCCGGTGCATTGATCGACACCACATCCATGCGCGACAACATCTGATCGAGATCATCCCAGTAGGTCGCGCCCAGTTCATCGGAAATGCGCGCCGATACGGGTTTGCGGTTGTGATAATGGACGCTCATGCCAAAGGCTTTGGCGCGACGCGCCAGCGCTTGCCCGATGCGGCCCATGCCGACAATGCCCAAACGCTTGCCAAAAATACGCCGCCCCAGCATGAAGGTGGGCGACCAGGCTGAAAACTCACCTTTTTGCACCAGTTCGGCGCCTTCCACAAAGCGGCGCGATACGGCCAGGATCAGACCCATCGTCATCTCGGCCGTATCTTCGGTCAGAACGCCCGGCGTATTGGTGACCATTATGCCTTTTTCCGCAGCCGCATTGATGTCGATATGGTCATAACCCACACCGAAATTGGCGATCATTTTGAGCCGCTCGCCGCTTCGGGCGAAGAAATCGGCGTCGATCTTGTCATTGATAGAGGTGACCAGCACATCGCAGTCCTGACTTGCCTCTATGACCTGTTCATCCGGCATGGGGGTCATGGGCAGCCACAGGGTCGTGTCGAACAGCTCACGCATGCGGGTTTCAACCGCGTCCGGCAGTTTGATTGTCAGAATGACCTTAAGTTTTGCAGCGCCCATAAATGCCCCAGCTTTGTTTTTTCTATCGTGATCTCAGACGCGCAGCCCTTTCCCAAAAGCCTTGCGCCTCACGGAGGCTTTTGACGCCTCAATATGTCAAATTGGTGAATGAAGTTAGTATTCGGTTAACCAAATCTGAACCCTTGCGGGCCATCTTAGCCCTTCGTGACATCCGGTTTCAGGCCTGATTGTTCTTTTGTACTTTCCTGTTATTTCCCCGACTTTCATTGTCTTCGATATGCCTTATCCTCAAACCAGAAGCTTAGCCATGTCGTCAACCGGTTTGTTGCGGTCTGATCCATATGACATAAGCGCTTTGCAGGCTCTATTTCAAGTCTTGCGCAAGGGGGGCTTTGTTTTTTGCCTGATTGCTCTGTTTTTTGCTGGTTTGACGCCGGCACCTGCCCATGCCGATGAGGCGGTGATAGACACGCCGTCTAATCTGCCGATCCCACGCTGGGCCATGCTGCGGCGAAATGAGGTCTATGCCCGCCGGGGCCCCAGCAAGGATAATGCCGTGGTCTGGACCTATCATGCCGTAAGCCTGCCCGTGCAGATTATATCTGAGACAAGAGAATGGCGTCTCATTTGCGATCCGGACGGGTCTGTGGCCTGGATCAGCCGCACCATGTTGCAGGGGCAAAAAACGGTTATGAGTCCCGCCACGCAAAAGCTCGCCATGCGCAAAAGTCCGGATGAAACCTCTGATATCAGGGCCTATGTCCGGCCAAGAGCTATTGCCTCTCTGGATAAGTGCAAAAAGGACTGGTGCCGGATATCCGTGGACGGACAAACGGGCTGGGTGCCCAAACAGGGCCTGTGGGGAACGCAGGATCAGGCGGCCTGCAAACGTCCCGATCCCTTTGCCGTGATCCCTCTGAAATGAGCAAATAAAATCCGGCCTGACAGGAAAATAGCGCCGCCAGCTTGTAAATCGCCTCAAAAGGGTTGAGACATGGGGCGCGCTCGTGTAACGCATCTTTTTTTAATGTTACATGCATCGTGATCGTGCCGTCTTTACGGACACCGATGCTGCGGAGCAGCCTAGCTATGACCGAACGCCCATCATCCTTCAGCTATGACGATCTGCTGGCCTGTGGCCGCGGTGAGATGTATGGCCCCGGCAATGCGCAATTGCCTGCGCCGCCTATGTTAATGATGGATCGCATCCTGAGGATCGACACAGACGGCGGGGCCTTTAAAAAGGGCTATATCGAAGCCGAACTGGACATCAATCCTGAGCTTTGGTTCTTTGGCTGTCACTTTATAGGTGATCCGGTCATGCCCGGCTGTCTGGGTCTGGATGCCATGTGGCAACTGGTCGGTTTTTATCTCGGCTGGATGGGTAATCCGGGCCGTGGCCGTGCTTTGGGCGTTGGCGATGTGAAATTTACCGGTCAGGTGACGCCAAATGTCAAAAAAGTGACGTACAAGATCGACATGAAACGTGTCATGTCGGGTAAGTTAATCATGGGTATTGCGGATGGGGTTGTCGAAGCCGACGGCAAGCCTATCTATGCAGCATCGGGTCTGCGCGTTGGTCTTTTTGACGCCAAGGATCTGGTATAACTGAGCCTTAGGGTTAGGTGCGAACAAGCCGCTGGGGCGCTTTGGAGTAGGACTTAGGCATGCGTAGAGTCGTGATTACAGGATTGGGAATTGTCTCTTCCATCGGAACGGGCGTTGACGAAGTCACGCAGTCGCTGAGGGAGGCCCGCTCCGGTGTGATCTTTGCCGAAGACTATGCGCGTCTGGGCTTTAAGTGCCATGTCCATGCGGCCCCTAAGATTGACGACTGGACTAAACTGGTGGATCGTCGCGCCGCGCGTTTTCTGTCGCCCGGTCTGGCCTATGGTCATATTGCCATGGAACAGGCCATCGCCTCTTCCGGTCTGGAAAAATCCGATATTTCTAATGAGCGTACGGGCATTATCTTTGGCGCCGGCGGGCCGTCCACCAGCGCCATCGTCGCTGCTGCCGACACGACCCGTGAAAAAATCTCACCCAAGCGCATCGGGCCGTTTGCTGTGCCCAAGGCCATGAGCTCCGGCCCGTCTGCTGTACTGGCGACCTGGTTTGAAATTCGCGGTATCAACTATTCCATATCTTCGGCCTGCGCTACATCGGTGCATTGCATTGGTGCGGCGGCGGAGCAGATTCAGATGGGCAAGCAGGATGTCATGTTTGCCGGTGGCACCGAAGAACTGGACTGGACATTATCGGACATGTTCGACGCCATGGGTGCGATGTCGAGCAATTTTAACGACAGGCCTGCGGTGGCGTCACGTGCCTATGACCGCGATCGTGATGGCTTTGTCATTGCCGGTGGGGCGGGCATGGTGGTGCTTGAGGACTATGAGCGCGCTAAGGCTCGTGGTGCCAATATCATTGCTGAGATCGTTGGCTATGCCGCCAATTCGGATGGCTATGACATGGTGGCCCCATCGGGTGAGGGGGCGGCACGCTGCATGAAGATTGCTCTGGCGGAGGCGAAGGGCCGTAAGATCGACTATCTTAATCCGCATGGCACCTCGACGCCGGTGGGTGACGAAAAAGAAATGGGGGCCGTGCGTGAGGTGTTTGGTGCCAATCTGCCGATGATTTCCTCCACCAAGTCTTTGACCGGACATTCGCTGGGGGCAGCAGGCGCGCAGGAAGCCATCTATTGCCTTTTGATGATGCAGAACGGCTTTGCTACCGAAAGCGCCAATATCGACAATCTTGATCCGGCCTTTGACGGCATGCCGATTCTGCGCAAACGCTATGATGGGGCCCTGGGCACCATTATGTCGAACTCGTTCGGCTTTGGTGGCACCAATGGCTCCATCATATTGTCTCAGGAAGATCTCTAGTTTCGGGTTGCAAAGGCGCGGGCGGCGGCGGCGAGATAATAGCTCAGGCCAATCTGCGCGTTTTCAAGCATGTCGCGGTGAAACCCGTCATGCAGAAAAAATTCCATCTGGATAACGAACTGATCCGGTGAGGTTTCATGTCCATTGGCCGTAAGAAAGGCCAGATGGTCACGGATTTTCGTCTGAACCTCTGCATCATGGCTACTGCGACCATCACGCAGGGCCTGCGCCATAAACGCCTGAAATGCCTGTGCGTGACGTGCCAGATTATTCATGGCATCGGCATTGATAACAGGTGGAATGTCAGCGCCATAGGTTGTTTTTATGTGTTCATTGTGATTCGCCATTGCGGCATTCCACTGTGCTTCATCATGGAAGCCTTCAAACAGGTTTTCATTGGTCATATCGGTTCCTCCTTCGGCGGCAGTAATCGTGTTGTCGAGTGTCGCCAAAAGGCGCGTCAGTCCGGTTTGTTTTTGCCGGATCAATTCACGCTGTTCGCGCAGCATCGCCAAACGGTCACTACGGCCAGTCATAAGTTTGTGGATGGTTTTGAGAGGAAAACCGAGTGCGCGATAAAACAGAATCTGTTGCAAGGACTCCAGTTGCTCGCGGCCATAAAGCCGGTAGCCTGCCTGAGAAAATGCACAGGGTTTCAACAGGCCGACAGCATCATAATGATGCAGGGTTTTGATCCCCACGCCGGCCAGATGTGCCACCTGTTTAACGGTTAAAAGTTCGGTTTTCATCTCGCTGACAGTCATAGTTCCTCCTGTTACCGGAGAGTCAAAGGGTTTTTTGCGCATAGCTCTTGTCTTGCTAATTCGGGCAATATCTGCTCTTAGACGCCTGAGGATTATGGTAAGGAGCGAAGAATGGCTGACGAATGGAACTTCCCTAAGGGTGAGTTGATGAAGGGCAAAAAGGGCCTTGTCATGGGCGTGGCCAATGACAAATCCATCGCCTGGGGCATAGCCTGCCAGTTGGCCGCTCAGGGGGCTGAGATGGCCTTTTCCTATATGGGCGAAAGCCTGTTGCGCCGTGTTGAGCCTTTGGCCACATCGATTGGCGTCAAGCATCTGATTGAATGCGATGTGTCGTCAGACGAGTCCATGGACACCGCCTTTGCGAAACTGAAAGAGGTTTTTGGCGAGATCGACTTTCTGATCCATTCGGTTGCCTTTGCCAACAAAAATGAGCTTCAGGGCTCGTTTGTGGAAAACACCACGCGCGAAGGTTTCCTGCTGGCCATGAATATTTCAGCCTTCTCGTTTGTTGACTGTTCGCGCCGGGCCGCCGAACTGATGCCCAATGGCGGATCGCTTGTGACGCTGACCTATCTGGGCTCAGAGCGCGTCATTCCTAATTATAACACTATGGGTGTGGCCAAGGCGGCACTTGAGGCCTCGACCCGTTATATTGCCCGCGATCTGGGCCCCAAAGGTATTCGCGTTAATGCGATTTCCGCAGGAGCCATGCGCACCCTGTCTTTGGCGGGTATTTCCGGCGGTCGTGGCCTGCATGCCAAATCAGGTCAGTTCTCACTGATGAAGACCGAAACCTCGATGGAGGGCGTCGCCGGTGCTGCGCTCTGGCTGGCCTCTGATCTCGGTTTTTCGACCACGGGTGAGGTCGTCCACGTCGATGCCGGCTTCCATGCTGTTGGGCTGCCCGAAGGCGTCGAGTAAGGCCTTAGGCTTTAAATAGCCGCCCTTTGGCGCTTAACAGCACAAAGCCCATAGCAATCAAGCCGCATACCGTGGCCGCCAGAGGCAGCAAATAGACATGGCCGTGCCAGCCCCGGCCAATCAGGCCTGCCAAAATGGCGGCGCCAACCGTGGTGACGACTCCTTGCAGGGATGAGGCTGTTCCCGCGACATGGCCGACCTTTTCCATGGCGATGGCGGTAAAGTTGGAGGTCGTCAGGCTCATGGCTCCCATGGTCAGACCCTGAAAGATCATAAAGCTGGCTATGGTCTCCAGACCGGACAGGCACCAGATAAGATGCGTGGCACTCAGGGTGATAAAGCCGATGAGTGCGCTGTGGGACATGCGCAACAGGCCGACACGTTCAACCAGCGTGGCATTGACGATCGAGGCCGCCCCCATGGTTGCCGCGCAGGCCGCAAAGACAGGCGCCATGAGTGCGGGCTTTTGAAACACATCCTGAAAAATCTGCGGCATCAGGGACACATAGGTCAAAAGCGAGCCGATCATGACCGTAATGGCCAGAGTATAAAACAAAGAGGTCGGCTGGATGATGATAAACAGGCTGACGCGTTTAAGGTGATTCAGGTCAGGGCGCTGACGCTTTTCAGGCGGCAGGGTTTCGGGCAGGCGAAAAAACGCCCACAGACCGGCAAAGGTGCCAAAGGCGGCCATGGCGAAAAAAATCGCCTGCCACGGGCCGGCCAGCAGAATCAGTTGGCCGATACTGGGGGCCAGTATGGGCACCAGCAGAAAGACGACCAGACTGATGGAGGTGACCTTGGCCATTTGCGGGCCGCTATACAGGTCGCGGATAATGGAGCGCGCCACAACGCTGGTGGTGGAGGCCGCTATGCCTTGCAGCAAACGCAGCACCAGCAAAAAGGTGAAGTTGTCCGTAAAGGCGGCAATCAGGCCGAAGATCACATACAGAAATACCCCGCCCACCATAATGGCTTTACGGCCCAGCCAGTCCGACAGAACGCCGAATATAAGCTGGCCTACGCCAAAGCCCAGAAAATAGACCGACACAATCCATTGCAGATTATTGGCATCCGCCACATGCAACTGGCGGCCGATGACTGGCAGAGCCGGCAGCATGATATCTATGCCCAGCGCCCCAAGAGCCATCAGACTGGCGATCAGGGGGACGAACTCGGCAAAATGCGGTTTTTGAGCAGGTTGAGCGGCCATGCGGGGGCCTATAGGGGATTTGAAGTCGGGTTTCGAATGACGTTATATTTCAAATCGACGCTTAGGTGGCGCGTGCATCAGAAATGAGCACGCCAAATTGCACGATTTCATCTTCGTGTGAGGCATCTCTGACCGCTTCGGCCAATCCGTCTGCGTACCATTGCTGCATGGCCGGTTGCGCCAGCATGTGATCGACATAGGCACGTGCTGCATGGCTAAGGATAAAGCCAAGCCCGTAGGTCTGGACGCGAAATACCACTGGCGCGTAAAAGGCATCGGCGGCAGTAAAGCTGTCACCTGCCAGAAACGGCCCGCCAAAACGGCTGAGGCCATCCGTCCATAAGCTGTCGATGCGGCTGAGATCCTTAAGCAGGGCCGGTGGCGTGTCGTGCATTTTAACGCGTACACCGACACTCATGGAACACATGTTACGCAAGGTCGTAAAGCCACCATGCATTTCGGCCGCAACGGAGCGGGCATAGGCACGCGCTTCGCGTCCAGCGGGCCAGACGCGGGCATGGTCTTCGGCGATATATTCGGCAATGGCCAGCGAATCCCAAACCGTAATGGCGCCTTCCTGCAGGCATGGCACCTGTCCGGTTGGTGAAAAGGCTTTGAAGGCCGCATTGTCGGGTTGAAAATAATGCATGTGTTCATGAAACGGAATGTCCAGCGCCTTAAGCAGCACCCAGGCGCGCAGCGACCATGACGAATAGTTCTTATTGCCGATATGCAGGTCGTAATGTGTGATGGACATGGCTGTTCCTTTCGCGTCAGTTTATGCTTAGGCGAACCTGACCGGAAGTCTATAAATATTCCAGATGAAATGGCCCGTTACGGCCTGAGGGTCGCTTCAATGACCTGCTCGGCAATCGGGGCCATAACCGCATGGGCCGCTGCATTGGGATGGATGCCGTCGCTGGTATAGTCGGCTCTTAGCAGGCCCTTATCGTCACGTAAAACCGGCCCGTAATCAATCAGGCCATAGCCGTGGTCTTTGCAAAAACCGGACAGCCAGGCATTGAGCCATGCCACGCGATCCGGATTGCGATCCTCCAGCATGGTTTTGGCATTGGGCGTGTAATTATTCACCGGCATCAGCAGGGTGAAGATGGGCCTGATGCCATTGGCCTCAGCGATTTCCGCCATAGCCCGATAATTATTAGCAATCTGCGCATCCGTCTCGACCTGCAGGACGCCCTGAATGTCATTGATGCCGGCCAGTATGACGACCGCCGCCGGTTTCAGATCAACCACATCGGCATGAAACCGCACCAGCATTTGCGGGCTGACCTGACCGCCTATGCCGCGATTAATATAGGGCTTATTCGGGAAAGACTGGCTTAAGTCCCATTGGTCCGTGATGGAATCGCCAATAAACACCACACGTTTTTCATTCATAGCGGGCGCAGGTAATGCCGCATTTTGTGCAGCATAAATATATTGCTCACCGAAATCCTCACCCATCTTGGCGACGATCTTTTCGCGATAAGGGCCCAACCATTGGCCCCAATCCTTATCGTGCGCGGACTGGCGCGGCGAAGCGCTGCGGTAAGCTTCAGCACTGGCGGGCAAACCCACGCAAAGGCAGGTTATAAGTAAAAAAGTTGAGAAGCAGAATTTAGCCGGAAAAAGCTCAGGCAGGGCAGCCCTGAAAGCCGCCCTGCCTTTATGCCTTGTCAGACAGCCAATCATTTACCCTGAACGTTCAGGGTGGTGCCA
>JBAWDM010000033.1:0-10735 GCA_049590735.1 Asticcacaulis sp.
GCCGTCTTCTGCGGCCTGATGGCTGCCGCGGCGGGTCACGCGCATCTCGGTCTGGCGGATGTCGATCTGTTTTTTGACCTCGACCAAAAGCGCTTCAATGGGCCCAACGGGATCCAGCCCGCCGCCCTCCTGCGTGCGCACGCTGATGCGTTGCGAAAAACCGTCCGAGGGAAGTAATGCCGCCGCACGGATCAGGTCCTGCATGGCGGTCTTGGCGGCCTCATCACCGGCAATCAGATCACCGAGACGGGCCTCAATGCCGCGCCCGCGCCGCGACCGACCTTCATTGCCGCGAATCCAGCGCCGCAGCTCAAAGGCCTCAAGGCCGGACAAACGGGTGGCAAAGGCCGAATCGGCGGCCTCGAACACATGGTGGCCTTCGTCGAAAATCAGCCGCGACAGGGTGGGCACGGTTTGCGCTTCGGGTGGTTGGCCGCCATCTGTATCGGCCCATTCGGCTTGCGCTTTTGCGGCATCGCGCAGATCATAGGCGGCCTGCGCCATGACCAAAGCATGGTTGGCGATGACCAGCGTGGCGGACTTCGCCTTACGTACCGATTTTTCGATAAAGCAGACGCGGTAATGCGGGCAGGCGGCATAGGTACATTCGCCGCGCCGATCGACCAGCGTATGCGCCGCTAAGGTCTGAAACACATGGGCTGGTGCGGTGGGCGGCAGAAGTGACGGCAGCCAGGTCGGAAAATCGCCGCTCATAATATCGCCGTCACGACTATACAGAACCCAGCGCGCCATCAAAACGGCCATAATGATTTCGGGTGCCGACTGGGTGCTGTTCAGGCGCTCCTGAAAATTAAGCAGGCACAGATAGTTTTCGCGTCCCTTGCGCACCACCACCTGTTGGGCGCGTTCCAAAGGCGTGTCAAACAGAGCGCGTGTGTCGTGATAGATCTGTTTTTGCAGGGCTTTTGTATAGGTCGATACCCAGACCTGACCCTGCGCCTTATGGGCCCAGGCCATAGCCGGCGCCAGATAGCCCAGGGTCTTGCCGACCCCGGTTCCGGCTTCGGCCAGCAACATATTGGGCTGATCCAGCATCCATTTCGGTGCGAAAATATCGCGCGCCTTCAGGGCAAATTCGCGCTGTTCGGGGCGGCGTTCATCCAGACCTGCGCGGGCCAGACCGGCATCCAGCGTGGCCTCCACCTCTTCATCGCTAAGGGCCACGGCTTTGGCCTGCGCCTGAGGGGGCTCGTCCTCCCATTCCTCAAGCAGGCTCCAGACATCCAGCGCGGGCGGGGCCACATAGTCGGCCGGAATCTGGGTGCGATCCAGCACCGCCAGCACAAGGGACGCCCACGCCCACCCCTGCTTTTCCATCAGACGCGCACCGGACAACGCAATCAAGCGAAAACCGAGGGGGGCCTGTTCCAGCTCAGTGCATAAAACGTCCACCACGCCAAACAGGCGCTCGGCCTGATCTTTGGGGGTTTCCGGTTCAATAAAGCCACAGGCCAGTGCCACACCGGCGACAGAGGGCGCGCAAAACTGGGCCGGGCGCACAAAGGCATACAGTTCCAGCACATCATAATGACGCGCCTCGCGGTAATGGCGTTGGCCGAACAGGCGTGTGCGCAATAGGGCCGCATTGGCCAGTAACAGATTGTCGCGGCCCCAGATTTCCCGCAGCTCACCTGCGGAAATATCGCGCGCATCCTGACCGGCTAAATGGGCGCGCACCGGCGAATAGCCCAGGGCCTGAGACGGCACATGGGCTTGCCACCAGGCGGGTATAGGTTGCGTTAAGGTCAGGTCGTTCGGCACAAACAGGGTTTAACCCGTGCCCTGAGCCGGGCCAAGTCAAATTACGATAAAGGCAAAAATTGCGACCTAGCTTTTGGGATCAGCCGAAGCTGTTTCGGCACCGGCAGAGACAACCGGCGCCTGATCGGTGATGGCCACAAAGCGCGACACGGCCTCATTGGCCTTGGCCAGTTGCGCTTCGCTCAGTTGCCCCGCCAGATCCTTGACGGCGTCCTGCGCGCCCTTATCGCCGTTATTGGCGGCAATGCGCATCCATTTATAGGCTTCGGTGGGGTTCAAAGGCACGCCATCGCCGCGCTGATAGAGGGTGGCGAGATTATACTGGCTGTCGATAATGCCGCGTTCGGCCGCCTTACGGAACCACATGGCGGCGGTCGGACGATCCTGCGCACCGCCGACACCATTATAATACATGGAGCCATAATCATACATGGCGGCAGCCAGTCCGCCTTCGGCCGCGCGCTTTACCCATTCGCGCGCCTCAGTTTTGTCGACAGGCATGAGCTTGCCTTCGCCATTATAGAGCAGGGCCAGTTTATATTGTGCCGGGGCATAGCCCTGATTGGCGACCAGTTTCAGCGTATCCACCGCCTTGGGGTCACGGGCCTCAAGCGCCTGCAGGGCGACATCATAGCGGGTTTTAAGCACGGCCTGACGGGCCGGATCGTTTTGTTGCGACGCCTCAGTTACGGTCAGGGCGGAGGCGACCATCGGGGTTTGTTTTTGTGTGTCAGAGGCCAGCTTATTGGTGACAACCCAACCGCCGACCAGAACCGCCGCCACGCCCATGGCAATGGAGGAGGCCTTGACGGTATTCATCAAAGTATTGCCGCCGGACGCCTGATGCGTATCTATACGGCTGGTCTGACTGCGGGCGGGGGCTGATTTCAGCGCGCCCAGACCCGGATCATATTTGCCGCGTTTCGTATCCGTGCCTTCGATACTGGCGCGCACCGCCGCACGGGCCGCCGCCAGGGCATCGCGTGTGGACAGGGTAAGCGGCGTGTCGTTGTCATCGTCGAAACTGAGCGTATCGGGCGCGTCTGAGCGCAGGACGGCCTGAGGCTGGCTTTCGGCAAAGGCGGCCGTACGCGGCGACGTCTTGCGCGAAGGCTCAATACCGGCAAACGGATCATTGTCGTCGTCGTCGTTGAAGTCCGGCGCAGAAAACGGGTCTTTGGCGGTTGCCTGCGTAACGGGCTCGGTGGGCGAATCCATAAAGGCTGCCGGTTCGGGTGCCGCCGTTTTGAGCGGCGCGGTCATCAGCGTGTCAGTATCCACATCGCCGTCATCCTCAAACGGATCGAATTCCGGCTTGAAGGCCGGAGCTGTTTCACTTTTGACAAAGCTTGTGACCGGCTCCAGCAGGCGGCTGGTCAGGTCGGGCACGTTGTCCGCCGCCGCCTGAGGGGCATCTGCCTGAGGCGTTTCAGGGTCGGCGGATTCATCTGATGTGGCAAACGGATTGGGCAGGTTGCGATCCTGAACCGTCCGCGGCTTTTGCCCGGTATCTTGCAGGCCCTGACCCTTCAGCAGGCTGTGAGTCTGCACCTGCGCCAGACGCGAATCGAGACGGGCGCGCGTCTCTTCCAGCAGTTTGGCGGTACGTTCTTCGCTCTGGCGGATGCGCTCACTGAGATCGTCGCGCATATTGGCGCGTTGGGTTTCAAGCTGCTCACCGACATCGCCCAGCAATTGGGCGGTGCGGCGCTCAGACTCCGTTTGACGCGTGCCCAGACGTTCGGAAATGCGGGCAATCTCACCACCCAGCCGTTCAAGCGCCTGTGCGTGCCGGGTGTCGCCCTTTTCAAAGCGCGAATCGACATGTTCGACCACGCGTTTCAGGTCACGTGTGACCCGCGTCAGTCCGCTATGGGTCGTGGTCTCAATGCCGCCCATGCGGCGGTTGAGGTTGTCGGCAATGCGCAAAACCTCATGGCCCATTTTTTCAATGGCGCCGGAGGCCTGTTTCTCGGCCTGATCAAGGCGTTCACCGACCACCTTGACGGCCAGTTCAATGGTTTCCTGCTTGCCGGCCTGTAGGGCATTGAGCAGATCCTGACGCGAGTCTTCGACGCGGCGCGATAAATCCGCCGCCAGTCCGCTTAAGGAACGCGCATCTTCGGGATTGCTGAGATCGCCGTTTTCTTCGACGCGGTTAACACGCCCATCCAGCGCCTGAAAAGCGGTTTCCAGCGTACGGATCGCACCGGAGGTCTGGGCTTCGGCGGCCTCTAAACGCTGCGCCAGTTGTGCCACGACCTTATCAATCAGCACCTGCGCCGCCCGATCCGGATCGTTTTGTTCAACCTGGGCCACGCGGTGCGACAGGCCCACCATGCTGTCGCGCATATCTTTTAGCGAATCGCGGGTGCGCGCCTCACCTTCGTACATCTGGTTGGCCAGCTTGCCGAGCGCACCTTCGACGGCGCGCACGGTTTCCATGGCTTGCGGCGATTGCAGGGCTTCGGCAAACTTAGCCACCCGTTCACGGTCGTCGCGGGCATGGGCGGACAGCCCCTCCAGCCGCTCAGCCTGCGCATCAATCAGGCGCTCAGCCTGTTCAAGGCGGCGGGCCACGGCTTCCTGTTCGGCCTCGGTGCGGCCCAGACGCTCAAAGGATGACAAAACGCCTTGCGTCTGATCTTCCATCTGGTCGCGGGTTTCGGCAAATGTCGCTTCGGAACGCTCCAGCCGGTCCAGAACGGATTCCACAGCATGGGAGACACCGCGCACGGCACTGGCCGAGCGGGTTTCGGAGGCCTCAATGCGCGCCCCTAAGGATTCCAGCGCCCGTGCCACACGTCCCAGATCACTGGCGGCCGTGTCATAATGCTGGTTTTCCGCATCATAGGCGTCTTCGTAACGGCCATCAAAGGCGGCCCGACGGCTCTGGTTGCGGCCCGACAAGGGTTGTGACGCGGCGGAATAGGCGGCAGCGGGGCGTCTGGGGGGATCATTACGGGCCATGCGGCCTCCCGTTTTGGACGGTTCAGCATAGGGTGCGCCGCGTGGCGTGTCTTCGCGATGGTCACGCAGGCCTTGCGAGCGGGCTTCTTCGTGGGAAATCAGGGCGCTGACATCTTCACCTTCAAGGATCATCTGGTTCAGCCACTCGCCGAGCGTCATGCCGGAGCGACGTGCCAGATCCTTGGCAACCTCACGCGCCTTGGCGTCAATACCCTTCACACTCCAAGGTGCGTTCGCGCTCATGCGATTCCCCTAACTTCGTCAAGAGGCGAGCCTAGACCGCATTATGTTGGGTGTAAATACTTTGTTAACCACTATATATGGTTGAGCCTTAATCTTCTGTGGAAACTTATGTCCACAACATAAGATAGGCGGGAAAAGGGCGTCACGACAGGTTCGGGCTTGCCCATTTCAACAATTCCGGACATAGGCATCCTATGGAACTGAACTTAACCCTTACCGTGATTCTTAGTCTTGTCTCCGCCTTATTAACCTTTTTTTTCGGGTATATGGGGGCGCGGCCGATGGATATTCACAAAGGGCCACGCATGATGCCGTGGCGCTTTATGATGTTGCTGATGATGACGGTCACCTTATTTCTGATCGTGCATGTGCTTAACCTGCTAGGTATTCACACCAAACAGGATCCGACTTTTTAGGTCTTAAGTTTTCAGGCGCTAAGACACCAGGCCAGAATGGCCTTTTGGGCATGGATGCGATTTTCCGCCTCGTCCCAGATCACCGATTGCGGGCCGTCAATGACACTGGCCGTCACTTCTTCGCCGCGATGCGCCGGCAGGCAATGCAGGAACAGGGCTTCTTTTTTGGCGACGTCCATGATCCGGTCATCGACCTGATAGGGGCACAGGGCCTCTAAGCGTTCTTCGTGATCCAGATCGCCCATCGACACCCAGGAATCGGCCATGACGGCATCGGCGTCTTTCGCAGCCTCTAACGGGTCGCGCGTCACCGTAACCGGCGTTTGTGAATCCGTAGCAAACTGAAGCGCGTCCACGCTGGGGGCATAGTTGGCCGGACAGGCGATATTCAGCTTGAAGCCAAAGCGCACGGCGGCATGGATATAGCTGGTGCAGACATTATTACCATCGCCGATCCAGGCGATTGTCTGACCCGCAATATTGCCGCGATGTTCTTCGATCGTCTGAATGTCGGCCAGAATCTGACACGGATGCGAGCGATTGGTCAGGCCGTTGATCACCGGAATAGTCGCACTTTGGGCCAGGGCCACCACATCTTCGTGGACATTGGCGCGGATCATGATGGCGTCGACCATGCGTGATAACACCCTGGCTGTGTCTTCGATGGTTTCGCCACGGCCAAGCTGCATGTCATTGGATGTCGAAATCAGGCTGTGGCCACCCAGCTGACGGATGGCGGCATCAAAGCTGAAGCGGGTGCGGGTCGAATTTTTCTGGAAAATCATGGCCAGAACATGATCTTTGAGTGGCGCATCGGCATCGACGCGGCCCTTGGGCCAACCCTTGCGGGCGGCTTTGCGGGCGTGGGCATCATCAAGGATAGACCGCAACTCGGCCGGGGTCAGGTCGCAAATATCGAGAAAATGGCGGGTCATCAAGGACTCCTCACGGGCGGGGGATTCCCCGCTGGCCCGTTCCGTCACGGGCAGATAAATGGATTTATGCGGCGTTTTTCGCACGTACCGCGATGAAGGTCTGCTCAAGGCGCTCTAAGGCCAGACGGGCATCGGCCTCGGTCACATTAAGCGGCGGCAACAGACGGATGCAATTGTCCGATCCGCCGGCAATTAACAGGTTGTGATCACGCGCCAGAACCATGAAGTCACGGTTATTGGGGATCAGCTTGATGCCCACCAAAAGTCCACGCCCGCGCACATCAGCGATCATGTCGGGATAGGCCGATTTCAGGCCCTGCAATTGCTGGGTCAGATAGGCCGCGATTGTCTGTACGTTGCCCAAAAGCTCAGGCGTGTTGATGGCGTTAAAGGCGGCCGTGCTGACGGCCATGGCCAAAGGATTGCCGCCATAGGTCGAGCCATGCGTGCCGACCACCATGCCGGAGGCCGCATTGCGCGTGGCCAGACAGGCACCCACGGGGAAGCCGCCGCCCAGCGCCTTGGCGACACACATCACATCGGGTTCAATGCCGGAATGTTCATAGGCCCACAGCTTGCCGGTGCGACCCATGCCGCACTGTACCTCATCAAAGATCAGCAGAAGGCCGTTGTCGTCGCATAGCTTACGCAAATTGGCCAGTTCGGCATCGCTGAGCGCGCGTGCGCCGCCTTCGCCCTGCACCGGCTCCACAATGATGGCGCAGGCAGTCGGAGCTTCGGCGGCGGCACGGATGGCATCATGATCATCGAGGGACACATGCACATAGCCGGGCAGGCGCGGGCCAAAGCCTTTCAGATAGGTTTCATTGCCCGCCGCCGTCACGGCCGCATAGGTACGGCCATGAAAGGCCCCCTCAAAGCCGATAATGTCGATGCGTTCCGGATGACCTTTTGAGGCCTGATAGATGCGCGCCAGTTTCAGGGCGCATTCAACCGCCTCCGTGCCGGAATTGGTGAAAAACACCTGATCGGCAAAACTGTTTTCGCATAATTTTGTCGCCAGCTCATCCTGACCGGGGATGCGGTAGATGTTTGACACATGCCACAGCTTTTTGGCCTGTTGCGTCATGGCCTCAACCAGCACAGGCGCAGCATGGCCCAGCGCATTGACGGCTATGCCCTGCACGAAATCGAGATATTCACGGCCGGATCGGTCATAGAGTCGGCTGCCTTCGCCACGTTCCACCTCTATGGGCGCCCGCGCATACACACCGAACAAATGATCTTCTGGATTGGCCATGGTTTATACCCCAAAAAACGGCGAAACCCCCGACGATCCTGACGGGGGAAAAGACAACACCTAAGCTGTGGGGGGCTTAGGCGGGCCTTGTGTATAAAAATACACGTCCTGTCAATAAAATTTGGATTTCAGACGGGAAATGCGCCGCTCAGTAGTTGACGCGCTCAACCTTATAGCCGCGCGCTTCCAGCATATGAATCACGCTGTCGGGCCCCACCAGATGCCCGGCGCCCACCGTGATAAAGCCGGTGCCCTGCCCCGCCATTATGGTTTCAATTTCCGGCACCCAGCTGGCATTGCGCTCCACCAGCACATGCCGGTAGCCCTCAGGGTCTTCTGTCTTCATTTTGGTGGTCATCAGGCGGTCAAGACCGGCCGCATCGCCGGACAGCCACGCTATGAACAGGTCGTCGACATCCTGCGGCAGGGTGGCCAGATCCGACAGGGACATGCGCAGGTTTTGCGCGTCTTCTGCGGGGGTTTTCGGGGTGACGGCCTGCATCTGCGCCTCCATCGTCTCCAGACCATGCACCGGTTTGCCGGTCTTGCGCGCCTGAGCCAGCAAGGTGACATCAATGCCGTTTTCACTGCTGTAACCGAGCGCCTGCACCTGATTGAGGGTGATCAGCAGGCCCACCGCCCATTTACGCATGGGTTTCAGCATTTGGGTATTGAGGTTCATCGGCGCCAGAAGGGCGTTCAACTGCTTGATTTCGCCCTCAGTCAGGCCATCCGTCATGGTGGCGGCGGGATCAAACATGTATTTTTGGGTGAGCGGCGCCATGGCGGCCTTATCATCGATATTGCCTACCTCAAACCACACCTCAGAGGCGCTGTCGAAACGGGTCTGAATGGCCGGATTAAGCCAGGGCGTGTCCGGTTTCATGACATGGACGCTGCCAAACAAGTAAAGTGTGGAATCGGCATCCGTCATGACCCACAGGGCTGGTTTTGGCAGGGGTTTTGGGCCGTCAACGGCTTGCGCAACCGGAGACAGGCTCAGACAGAACAGCAGGCAAAGGCTTAATAATACGGTTTTTAGTGTGGGGCGCATGGACATCCTTATGGGCGCATCCGGCTTATGGGCGCATCATCCGGTTTACGGAGGCGGATAAGCGTCCACAACTGGCCTATTCGCCGCCGCAAAGCAAGTGAGGGCATGTTTTCATTTTGAGACGGTTTTAGGCGCGGCCCCCGTTTCAATACAGGACTCCCTGGCGAATTAAACGTCCGTTAAGGGTGATTCAATTATAGGTTGTTTTTGGGGTATGGTTATGTGTGCGTTCAGAAATGTTAAAAAGCTTTGTAAATTCACCGCATTATTTCATTGGTAACTATCCATTAAGTCTATATAATCACTGAATATTTACTCTTTATGTCTAGGTTTAAGTGTGGCCTAAGCTTTGCATTGAGGGTGCCGTGTTGTTTGTTTTAGTGCCAAAGGGCCCGTATGCTTACCTGTCAGCTTGTCAAGATTTCCGATGTGTCGGCACAAGATATTGACCTGTGGCGGCAGATGAATGGCGCGACCCCCCTGTTTGCCTCACCGCTTTTGTCGCCGGATTTTACGCAGGCCGTGGCACTGTGTCGTGACGATGTCCGGGTGGCTGTTTATCGCAGGGGCCCTCAGATTACAGGGTTTTTGCCGCACCACCGCAGACCTCACCGCTTTGCGCGGCCTGCCGGTGCGCCCTTTGCTGACTATACGGCCCTGATCACATTTCCCGATCCGGAGATAGACGGGCCTGAGGCGCTGAAGCTGGCCGGGATAGACCGCTTTCAGGCCATTGGTCTGGTGGACCCGTACCATATTTTCGGCACAGCGGCGGGTGAGGCGGATATGGCCTATGGTATTGATATGCGACCTGAGGCTGAAGGCATCAAGGTCAGCAAGAAGCACAGCAAAAACATCAATCGTCATCGCCGCAATCTGATCGAAGCGCACGGCCCCATCCGCATTATTGTGGGCGACCGGAATCGCCGCCACTACGACAGGATGCTGCACCTGAAACGCGAACAGATGCAGCAAAACGGCCTGCATGATTTTCTGCAGGCGCCCTGGGCCAACCAGTTGTTTGAGCATCTTTATGATGCCCCTGTGGAGGGTTTGCACGGCAGTTTGCTGACCATGATGGTGGGGGATGTGCCGGCCATGTTCCATTATGGCTTGCGGCTTGGCGATCGCATGCATCCGTGGGTCTCAAGTTTTGATCCGGCCTTTGGGCCGTTTTCACCAGGCCAGATCTTCCTGACGGATGCGCAAGTGGCCTTAAGGGCGGCGGGCGTTGCCTATTATGATCTGTCGACAGGCCAGAGCCATTATAAAAACTCGTTCAGTAACCATCAGTTCCCCGTCCTGCATGCCCGGTTGTATGGTGCGTCTGATGCCGCCCGCAGAGAAGAGAAGGCGGCGCACCTGTCGGGCCGCTTTCAGGCTATGATGGGCGCAGGGGTGTCCCGTATTTTTGGCCGAATGGGTCGCCGCTTCGATCAGATTGCCTGTCTGGAACTGGATTTCGTCAGTCGCGCCCGTGGGGTGGCCTATGCCTTCGCGGCTGCGCCGAAACGCAACGGAGCGCATGATGCCGGATAGCCTGCCTACGGTCTGCGTCATTATCCCGACCTTTCGCCGTCCGCAGGGCCTGATGACAGCTTTGCAATCCGTGCGTTTACAAGGGTTCAAAGATCGGTTGAGCGTGATTGTCTGTGACAACAGCCCCGAAGCCTCAGGCCGTGATCAGGTCGAAGCGTTTGCAAAAACCGCAGATTTTCCGGTGGTGTTTGTCCATGAACCCAAAACCGGCGTGGCCAACGCCCGCAACAGCGCGGTGGCGGCCTGCACGGCGGATTTCATCGCCTTTCTGGATGATGACGAAGAGGCGCCTGAGGGGTGGCTGGCGCGTTTGATGGCTGCACAGGCGCAATTTGCCGCCGATGTGGTGTTTGGCCCCGTTGAGGCGCGCCTCAGTGCGGCCAGTCAGGCGCTGGATGCCCACTATAAAGGCTATTTCACCCGCTTTTTCTCACGCTTTGGCCCGGAAGCCTCGCAAATCCTTGATGTCTATTATGGCTGCGGCAATAGCTTGATCCGCCGGGCCGTTTTGCCTGTCGATGCGTTACCGTTCAGC
>JBAWDM010000034.1:0-7282 GCA_049590735.1 Asticcacaulis sp.
GTTCACGCGGCTGGAAATCAATCGCGCCATTTTTAATTTGCAACAGGACATTGTCGGCAAACTGGCCTTCGACCGGCTTGAATTCATTATAGGCCTGTTTGGCGCGGTCGTCGGCATCGTGCTCGGAATAGACAAAGGCGCGCCACATCACCACGCCGCCATGCGGTTTTAGGGCGGCCGCCAGCATATTGGCCCCTTGCGCATGATTGCGGCCATAGTCGCCGGGGCCGGGCTGGCCTTCGGAATTGGCCTTGACGAGAAAGCCGCCAAAGTCCGGAATGACCGCATAGATCTCATCGGCCTTGGCTTTCCACCACGCTTGCACCGCCGGATCCAGCGGGTCGGCGGTTTTTAAGCCCCCCAGTTCAATCGGTGCGGAAAAACGCGCCGACAAATAGACCTTAATGCCATAGGGCCGGAAGACTTTCGCTATGGCTTCGGTTTTTTGCAGATAAGGGGCGGTCAGGCTGTCGGCCTTGGCGTTGACATTATTCAGTACCACGCCATTGATGCCGATCGAGGCCTCGGCGCGGGCATAGTCGGTCAGGCGCGGATCAACCAGATCAGGCAGTCGCCACCAATCAAAAATAGAGCCGCCAGCATAGCCGCGCTCAATCGTGCCGTTCAGATTATCCCAGTGGTCGATAATGCGTAAGGTGATGGCGGGTTTGTCGGTTATGTCCACCGTTTCGAGACTTTGGCGGGTCTGAATCTGCTGCAAATACCGAAAGACGCCATACAGCAGGCCCTTATCGTCTTTAGCCGAAATGACAGTAACGGCGTGGCCGTCCATCGACTGTTGGCGAATGTGAAACCCCTCATCGCCAAGGCTTTGGTCGCCGGTTTGCAGCACAATGGCGCCGTCGATAATTTGTGTTGATACGGGCGTTGATTGCGCCAGCAGCCCATCCATTCCACGTTTCAGTTCGCTCACGGCGCTGGTGACAATCGGGCTATTGCCAGAGGGGGCGACAATGGCGGTGGCGTCTGGTTTATATTGCGCCAGATAGCTGGCCTCAACCGGCAGATAGCGCAGCCATAGGGCGTATCCGTCTTCGCCTTTTTGCGCACTTGTTTGCGCCGGACTCACGGTCGGCACCATCAGGGCCACAGACAGAAAGGCCAGCACTGTGATCTTTTTCAAAGTCACAAAAAAAGCGTCTGGCATGGGGCGATGGCTGGCGCATGAGATCATAGGTGGCATCCCTGATGTTGACAGACGGGTCTTTGGTGCCGTCATAATTGGTCAGACCACATTAAACAGGAACTCGCAAAATGAAACAGGCAGGTGACAGAAATTGCCACCTGCCTGTCAGGAGATACGCTTAAAATCGACCGGCTCAGAGATTACCAGCCACCCCCCAGTGCGCGGATAAGCCCCACGGTTACCTGATAACGGGCAGCGCGGACACTTAGGGCCTGACGCCGGATGCTCAGCAATTGCCGCTGCGCATCCAGATATTCAAGCTGCGAGGCGGCCCCATTATCATAGCGGGATTTGGACATGCGGGTGGCGCGGGTGGCAGCCTCAACGGCCTGATCCTGCGCTAACTGCTGCTGTTGCAAATAATCCAGACCGGACAACTGATCCTCAACATCGGCAAAGGCGATCAGGCCCGCTTGCTGATAGTGTGCAAAGGCGATATCCAGCCCGCTTTCGGCATAGGCAATGCCTGATTTGCGGCGACCGCCATCAAAAATGGCCTGGCTGAGGATTCCGGCCAGTGACCATGTGCCTGTGCCATCCTTAAACAGGTCTTTCAGATCGCTGGAGGCGTAGCCGCCATTGGCGGTCAGGCTGATGCTGGGCAACCACGCGGCTTTGGCGATGCCGACCCGTCTTTGCGCGGCTTGCAGGCTGGCACCGGCGGCGATCAGGTCGGGTCTGCGTTGTAAAAGATCAGACGGTATGCCGGCAGGAATAACCGGCAGCGCATCATTCCACGCTGTGTCAGGTGTGGGCGCCAGATCAAAGCGGCTCGCGGATTCCCCCAATAAGACAGCCAGCGCATGACTGACCTCAGCACGCGTTTGATCCAATGCTGCCGCCTGAGCGGTGTTGGCGGCGACCTCGGCCTCAAGGCGCGCCACATCCAGTTCCGCGACATCGCCTTCGTTGAAGCGCGCCTTAGTGACCCGCAGGCTGTCGCGATAGGCCGTCAGGGTTTCACCGACAATGGCGCGATCTTCGTCCAGAGTCCGTAAGGTGAAATAGCTCTGGGCGACACGCGACTGGATCAATAATTGCGTGTCATGCAGCAGGGCTTCGCTGGCCTTTGCGTCCAGACTGGCGGCCTGCGTGGCCCTGGACAGCCGCCCGAACAGATCAACCTCATAGCTGAGATCGGCCCCCACACTGTGGCTGGTGTCGGGCTTTGTTGAGCCCGTGACCAGAGGCTGCGCGCCATGCGTGACCTGATAACCGATATTGGCCTGCGGCCAGAGATCAGATTTGGCAGACCCCAACAGGGCACGGGCCTGCTCCAGACGGCCATAGGCCACCTTGATGTCATTATTCCGGCTCATGGCTCTGGCCATCAGGTCATTGAGAACGGGGTCGGAAAAGACCAGCCACCACGCACCGGAGGCTTGGGCGGGTGCAGTCTGTTCTGCCGTGACGCCGCGGCTGTAGTTTGCCGGGGTTTCCATGACCGCCTGTTGCAGAGGGGCTGTGGCACAGCCGGTCAGCAACAGGGCCGTAAAGGAGAGTGAGATAAGGTGGCGCATTATAAGGCCTCCGGATTTGAGCTGAGAGCGGCAGGCTGAGGCTGGTCAGAGTGGGGCACATCCTCTTCACCTTCCAGATGTGAAGTGTGGGCCTTAAGCGGACGGTTGCCTGACAAGGCCCTCAGCAGGATGTAGAGGAAGGGTGTCATGAACAGGCCGATAATCGTGGCGCCGATCATGCCGCCAAAGACGGCAATCCCCATGGCGTGACGCATTTCCGCACCGGCACCGTGGCTGAGAACCAGAGGCAGGACGCCCATAATAAAGGCAAAAGACGTCATCAGGATGGGCCGTAACCGCAGACGGCTGGCGCGAACGGCGGCCTCTTTGGGACTAAGGCCTGTCAGTTCCAATTCACGGGCGAATTCGACAATCAGGATGGCGTTTTTGGCCGACAGCCCCACCAGAACAAACAGGCCGATCTGGGTGAAAATATTATTGTCACCATGCGATATCCACACGCCGACCATGGCCGACAAAAGCCCCATTGGCACGATCAGAATAATGGATAGCGGCAGGACAAGACTTTCGTACTGAGCGGCCAGAACCAGAAACACCAACAGGATGACCAGCGGGAAGACGAGGCTGGAGGAATCACCCGCTAGAATCTGCTGATAGGTCAGTTCCGTCCATTCATAAGACATGCCCTGCGGCAGTACTTCGGCGGCAATGCGTTTGATGGCGGCTTCGGCCTGACCGGACGAATAGCCCGGCGCTGGCCCACCGGATATGTCGGCCGCCAGATAGCCATTGTAACGGCTAGCCATGACGGGGCCAGATGATGGCTCGACCTTAAGGACAGCCGACAGGGGCACCATCTCACCAGAGCTTGAGCGGACTTTTAGCTTACCGATGTCTTCGGGCAGGGCGCGATAGGGCGCATCGGCCTGAAGGCGGACAGAATAGGTGCGGCCAAAGCGGTTGAAGTCATTGACATATTGCGAACCCAGATAGATTTGCATGGTCGAGAAGATGTCACTGACTGACACACCCAACTGCCGGGCACGGGTACGGTCAATATCGGCAAACAATTGCGGGCTGTTGATCTGATATCCACTGAACACGCCCGTCAGTTCCTTGGCCTGAGAGGCCTTGGCGACAAAGGCTTTTGTGGCTTCATCCAGTTTTTGATAGCCCAGACCGCCACGGTCTTCGATCTGCATCTTAAACCCGCCGGTGGTGCCCAGACCCAGGAGCGCAGGCGGTGGGAACATGACGGAATAGCCCTGTTCGATACCGGCCAGCTTGCCATTCAGGGCACCGGCAATCGCACCCGCGCTTAAGGCGGCACCTTTACGTTCGGCAAAGGGTTTCAGGGGCATAAAGACGACCGCCTGATTGGAAGCAATGGTAAAGCCGGTGATCGACAGGCCCGGAAAGGCCAGCGCATGGGCGACACCGGGTTGCTTCAAGGCAATCTCAGACACCTGACGCGCTACGGCTTCGGTACGATCCAGCGTGGCCCCTTCGGGCAATTGCACCATGCCGATCAGATAGGCCTTGTCCTGTTGCGGGATAAAGCCGCCGGGCACGATCTGAAACATCAGATAGGCCAATGCGGCCAGACCGGCATAGACGCCCAGCATCAGGCCCTTGCGTTTGGCCGACTTGCCGACACTATTGCCATAGGCGTCCGACGAGCGGCTGAACAGGCGATTAAAGCCCGCAAAAAAGCCGCCCATCCACTTGTCCATAAAGCGGGTGAGGCCGTCTTTTGGGGCATCATGGCCTTTGAGCAGCAGGGCCGATAAGGCCGGCGACAGGGTGAGGGAGTTGATAGCCGAAATGACGGTCGAGATGGCGATGGTCAGCGAGAACTGACGGTAGAACTGCCCCGACAGGCCGGTAATGAAGGCCAAAGGGACAAAGACCGCGACCAGAACCAGCGCAATGGCGATGATGGGGCCTGAGACTTCGCGCATGGCCTGATAGGTGGCGGCACGCGGGCTTTTGCCGGCTTCGATATTGCGCTCGACGTTTTCGACCACGACAATGGCGTCATCGACGACAATGCCGATGGCCAGAACCAGCCCGAACAGGGTGAGCGCATTGATGGTGAAGCCAAACAAATGCATGACCGCAAAGGTGCCGATAATCGACACGGGCACGGACAGGAGCGGGATCAATGAGGCGCGCCAGGTTTGCAGGAACAGAATAACGACGATCACGACCAGAATAATGGCTTCCAGCAGGGTATGGATGACGGAATCAATGGATTCCTGCACATATTCGGTGGTGTCATAGGCGATCTCATAGCTGACGCCTTCGGGCATGGATTTCTTCAGGGTCTCCATGGTGGCATGGATATCTTTGGACAATTGCAGTGAATTGGCACCGGCGGTTTCAAAGATCGGAATGCCGACCGCGTTCTTATTGTCGAGCAATGAGCGCAGCGCATAGTCAGACGCACCCAGTTCGACGCGGGCAATATCGCCCAAACGGGTGACGGCGCCATCCGCACTGGTCTTGACGATAATGTTGCGGAAATCTTCTTCGCTCGACAGGCGGCCTTCGGCATTGATCGGTAATTGCAGGGTCAGGTCGGGCATGGCGGGTGCACCACCCACCGAACCGGCTGCCGCCTGCACGTTTTCAGAGCGAATGGCATTGGCGACATCAGATGCCGACAGGCCGCGCTCAGCGACCTTTTGCGGATCGAGCCAGACGCGCATGGCGTAATCACCGCCACCGAACATCTGGATCGGGCCGACGCCCTTGATGGACTGGAGGCGGTCTTTGATATTGATCAGGGCATAGTTACGCAGATAGTCGACATCATATCGCCCGTTGGGTGAGGTGATGTGCACGACCATGGGCAGGGAGGACTGGCTTTTTTGCGTGGTGATCCCGAGGGCTCTGACATCAGACGGCAAACGGGGCTCGGCCTGAGAGACGCGGTTTTGCACCATTTGCTGCGCCAGATCGGCATCTGTCCCCAGCTTGAAGGTGACAGTCAGGGTCATCTGACCATCGGCGGTCGCCTGACTGTTCATATAGAGCATGTTTTCAACGCCATTGACCGATTCCTCAATGGGGGCGGCAACGGTTTCGGCAATGACGGCGGGCGAGGCACCGGGATACATGGCGCGCACAACGACCTGAGGCGGCACGACTTCGGGATATTCCGAAACCGGCAGCACACGCAGGGACAACAGGCCCGCGACAAGAATAAGCAGGGACAGGACGCCGGCAAAAATAGGCCTGTCGATAAAGAATTTGGAGAGGTTCATAAGTGCCCCCTTGGGCTGTTCTGAAAGCATGGGGCCCCGTCCTCACGGCCATAAGGCGCGTGAGGATTTACCCGAAGGATGCGGGGAGATGTGCCTGTTTTGGATTAGGCTTCGGGTGTGCTCTTTGCGCTCATGGCGACCAGTTTTTCGGCCACGACCGATCCCGGGCCGACCCGTTGAATGCCGCCGACAATAATGCGCTCACCGTCACTCAAACCCTTGGTGATGATACGCAGGCCGCCGGATGTGCCGCCTAATTCCACTTCGCGGTAGGCGACCTTATGGTCAGGCCCGATGACATAGACAAAGCGCTTGCTCTGGTCGGTGCCGATGGCCAGCTCTGAAACCAGTATGACAGGCTGGGTCTTGGCCGCGCCCATATGGACACGGACGAACTGACCGGGAATTAAGCGGCCGTCGGGATTGCTGAAGACGGCCCGGGCACGCAAGGTGCCGCTGGCGCTGTCAAACTGGTTGTCAATCAACTGAAGATGACCGGCAATGGGTGCGCCCTCGTCGGCTTCGATGGTGACGGGCACAGCCTCAAGCGAGCCACCGCCGAGATCACTCAGGGTGCGGTGAATAATGGCTTCGTCGGCGTCAAAACTGGCATAGATGGGGCTGACCGACACCAGTGTTGTCAGAACCTGGCTTTGGGCGCCGGACGACACAAGATTGCCGGCGGTGACTTCGATGCGGCCGACACGACCCGACACGGGTGCACGCACCTGGGTATAGCTGAGGTTGAGGCTGGCGGTTTGCAGGCTGGCCCGCGCCGCCGCCAGATTGGCTTCGGCGGCCTTCAGGTCATTGGTGCGGCTTTCCACATCGCTTTGGGCAATGGCATGGTCATTCCACAGGCGCTGGGCACGGGCCTGTTCGCTGGTGGCCAGAGTGAGGCGCGCCGTGGCGGCAGAGACATCGGCCTGAGCGCGGGCGACTTCGGCCTGAAACGGGGCGGCGTCAAGACTGACCAGAAGATCGCCCTTATTGACCAGAGCGCCTTCACGGAAATGAATGGCCTTTATGGCGCCGTCGACGCGCGGGCGGATTTCAACCCGGTCAACCGCTTCTAAGCGACCGGAAAAATCGTCCCATACGCTGACATTTTGCAGGGTGACAGCCGAAGCTGTAACCGGCGTGGCGGCCGGGGCAGCCGTCTGCGAGGCGGCCTGAGATTTAAGGGCAATGGCGCCGACACCCGCCGTGGCAAGCACGCTTAAGGATACGGCGGCAATGACCATGGCCTTGCGGTAACGCTCTAAGGCGAGGGAGGAAACAATAGGATCAAACATGACGGAGTCTTTCGGGGAGGAAAGGTAGGC
>JBAWDM010000035.1:0-1860 GCA_049590735.1 Asticcacaulis sp.
GCTGAATGGGTCGCGCATTATGTCCAAAACGTGCACGATGACACAGGCTTAGTTTTGGAAAGCGCTTGCGCGGAGGCCCACATGATACTGATTATCGATAATTACGACAGCTTTACCTATAATCTCGTCCATTATCTGGCCGAGCTGGGCGCCGACACGCAGGTCTTTCGTAATGATGCCTTAAGCGTACAGGAAGCCCTGGCGCTGTCGCCCAAAGCCATTCTGTTGTCGCCCGGCCCCTGCGCCCCCGATCAGGCGGGGATTTGCCTGCCCCTACTGCGCGCCGCTCCGTATGACATGCCCGTTCTGGGTGTCTGTCTGGGCCATCAGTCCATCGGTCAGGCCTATGGCGGCGATGTCATCCGCGCCAAATCGCTGATGCACGGTAAAACCAGTCAGATCCATCATAATAATACGGGTATCTTCAAAGACCTGCCTAACCCCTTTACCGCCACACGCTATCATTCTCTGGCGGTCAAGCGCGAAACTCTGCCGGATGATCTGGAAATCACCGCCTGGACCGAAGACGGCGAAATCATGGGCCTTCAGCACAAGACCCGCCCTATACACGGCGTCCAGTTCCACCCCGAATCCATTGCAACCGTTGGCGGCCACCAATTGCTGGCCAATTTCCTCGAACTGGCCGGAATCGAAAGCCATAATCTCTATGTCTGATGCCTTCAAACCCCTGCTGTCGCGTCTGGCCGATGGCGCAACCCTGACTGAGGAAGACGCGGAATCCTTTTTCTCGGCCTGTTTGCGGGGTGAACCCACCCCCGCACAGGTGGCGGCCGCCGTCACGGCCATCCGCATCCGTGGCGAAACCGTAGGCGAGATCACCGCCTGTGCGCGCGCCATGCGTAAGGCCGCCATTCATCTTGATCACCCGTTTGATGTCATTGATGTCTGCGGCACGGGCGGCGATGGCCTGCACACGCTCAACATCTCAACCGCCGTTGGCTTTGTTGCGGCCGGTGGCGGCCTCAAGGTCGCCAAGCATGGTAACCGCGCCATTACCTCGAAATCCGGTACGGCCGATGTGCTGGCCGCGCTCGGTGTCAATCTGGAGGCCACACTCGATCAACAGCGTCAGGCGCTGGATGAGGCCGGTATCTGCTTCCTGTTTGCGCAGGCACACCACGGCGCGATGAAACATGTCTCCCCCATCCGCCAGCAACTGGGTTTTCGTACCATTTTCAATCTGCTGGGCCCACTCAGCAATCCGGCGGGCGCCAAACGTCAGGTGGTCGGCGTACCCTCTCCCCGTTTTGTTGAGCCGATCGCTCAGGCCCTTGGGCAATTAGGGGCCGTCAAGGCGTGGTCGGTGCACGGATCGGGTCTGGATGAGCTGACCACGACCGGTGAAACCGACGTGGCAGAATACAGCAACGGCTTTGTGCGCCTGTTTAAGATCACGCCCGAAGCCGTGGGTCTGCCGCGCGCCGCTCTGGCTGACATTACCGGTGGTGAGCCCGACTATAATGCGCAAGCCTTACTGGCTCTGCTGGATGGCAAAAAAAGCGCCTATCGTGACATTGTGCTGCTCAATGCGGCTGCTGCGTTTTTGGTGGGCGATAAGGTCGAAACCCTGCGCGAAGGGGTGGAACTGGCTGAACACATTATTGATGATGGCAAGGCCAGAAACGCCCTCGACACACTGGTGCGCGTAACCAGGGCTTAGGCGGACATAATCGCCGCCACAGGAAGTATAAATGACGGATATTCTTGAAAAAATCGCCAGCTATAAACGCGATGAGGTGGCCGCCAGACGGCAGGAAACAACTCTGGCTGATCTGGAACAAACAATTGCCGGTCATGGCCCTGTGCGTGGTTTTTCTAAGGCATTGGTGGCCAATAAAA
>JBAWDM010000036.1:0-3912 GCA_049590735.1 Asticcacaulis sp.
ATCCATACCAGCACGACAATCAGCGATCCGGCGGCGCCATAGGTGGAGCTGAAGGCGCTTTGGCCCAGATAAATGCCGATCAAAAGCTTGCCGAAAGAAAACAGGAGGGCGGTTATGGCGGCCCCGATGGCCACATCGCGCCATTTGACATGCACATCCGGCAGGATTTTGAAAATCATGCCAAACAAAACGGATATAACAATAAATGACACCAGATTGTTCACGCTGTGCATGAAAAATCCGGGCATATAGCTGGTAAAATATGAGCCCAGAGCTGACAGGATGGCGGATACGACCAGAGCAATCAGCAGCAAAAAGCCAATGCCCAATATCATGGCGAAGGACAAAATTCGCTTTTGGATGAACCATTTCCAGTCGCCGCGACTGTCTTCGACGCTCCAGATAGTGTTAAGCGCATCCTGCAACTGGGCAAAAAAGCCGGTGGCTGAGATGAGCAGGGTGACAACCCCAATGAGGGTGGCGATGATGCCGGAGGTCGGATTGCGCGAACTGGCCAGCATGGTGTGAATGGCCTGTGCTCCCTGCGTCCCGATCAGATTGCGGATTTCGCTGAAAAGTTGTTCGCTGACGGTTTCGCGGCTGAAGAACAGCCCGGCGACGGCAATGACAATTAGTAATAAAGGGCCTATGGACAGAATGCTATAAAAGGCAAGAGCGGCCCCCAAACGCGGCACCTTGTCCCGATTCCATTCGCGGACCGTTTCCTTGAGGATGTACCAAAGGGCCTGAAAGGTAAGAGGAGGTCGCTTATCTATGTCTTTAGCCATATGGGAAAACCGCAGAGTGAGAAGGGCGCGCGCTGAGTATAAACCGAAATCTTATAAAGAAAAAAGCCGATTAAGACGCTTTGCCTGACCGGACTTTTCTATATGCCCTTACTGGGTCAGGCTTCGTTTTTCTGCGGGAGGCAATGCCCCTGATAATGGGCCCCCATCTCAATAGCCAATTGCGTGTGGGTGATATCGCCATCGACACGGGCACCGGCTAACAGGGTTACCCGATGCGCGGTAATTGCGCCTGAGACACGGCCACGAACCTCAACGCTGTCGGCTTCAATCTGGCCATCCACGCAGCCCGATTCGCCGATAATCAGGTGTTTGGCCCGCACATTGCCGCGAATCGTCCCGTCAAGTTGCAAATCGCCACCTATGCTGACATGGCCGTCAATCACCGTATGGGCACCAATTTCAGATAGGGCGGGCCCGGAAACAGCGGGTTCAGACGGGTCTTGCATAGGGGCGGGCGCTTTACCATTCGCCTTTTTCTCCTTCGCCACCTGTGTATCAAGTGACGGAAAAGCCGCAGGCGCAGTAGCAGCAGGCGCTTTGGGGGTCTTGTTGAACATGGTTCCAACCTTTGAAGTTTGGCTTATGAATTATTCGGCCTGGCAACAGGCCCTTTGCCTGTGTGCGTTTCAATTCGACAGATGTACAGCCCCTGATGCCAACATATAGGCCCTGTCAGGGTATGCAAGTTCAGTTCAATAAAGATTTCAAACTGGCCAATACCGCATCGACATGGCCTTTGACGCGGACTTTTCGCCACTCAGCCCTGACCATGCCTTGCGGGTCTATGATAAAGGTTGAACGATCCGTGCCCAAATAATCGCGACCATATAGCTTTTTTTCAACCCATGAGCCAAAAGCAGCAATAGTTTGCGTGTCGGGGTCTGATAGCAGGGGCATGCTCAGGCCCTGTTTGGCGATGAATTTATCATGATCCTTAAGACTGTCTTTGGACAGGCCATACAGGCTGACGCCCAAATCACGAAATTGCGGCATGGCGTCTGAAAAGGCGCGTGCCTCTGTGGTGCAGGTCGGCGTATTGTCGGTCGGATAAAGAAAAAGCACCGTCCAGCTACTCTTTAAATCAGCTAAAGACACAAAGCCACCTGAACTGGCAGCCAGATTAAAATCAGGCGCGGGCCAGGGGGCGAAATTAGTTGAGGTTTGTAGTGGTTTTGCCATGACATCGCCTTGCTCTGTATTTAAAGATTGTGACAGGTGTAGAACACGTAACAGGTTATGGCGCGTAAGCCATCCGCTTTGCTTGTACAAGAAGGCTTCGCCTGTGAGATTTAAAATTTACGCCCATATTACAACCGTGTTTAAAATTGTGTTTTACAGCCGTGTATCCATATAAGTGAAGACATATTTCAACATAATAAGGCGACGCCCGCGGATCATACTGTTGGGTAGTGTGGCGCTTATGTTGGCTGTGGTCACCGTCAGGCTGGCATATGGCCCCATACGTGTGGACGGCATCCGGCCTGTTATTGTTTCGCGTCTGGAAAATCAGATACCCGGAACTCAGGCCCGTATCGGCCATCTGGATCTGGTCTGGTTTGGGGATGCCCGTGCTGTTGGGTTCCGTATTCAGGATCTGATTATTACGGATCGTAAAAACCGTATCATTGCCCGCGCAAATAAGCTTGAGGCGGCACTGGCGGCCGATAGTCTTTTGCTGGCCCATTTGGCGCCGGCACGCCTCACGGCCGAGGGCTTTTTTATGGTGGCTTCGGTATCGAAAGAGGGAAAATATGATCTGGGTTATGACTCCCGTGGCTTGCCACTGGACAAGTCAACCGGATTGGATCGTTTTTTCTTTGATTTAACCGGCCCGGAAAAGTTGGGACGGCCGGTCAGCTTTGCCCGTCAGGTCATTTTGAAAAACGGCCAGATCCGGTTGATACAGGCCGATGCCCCGCTGGATATGACGGCCCATGTCTCCATTATTGATTTTATTAAACTGCAAAAGCAGCTCAAGGCCAAAATCAGTCTGGAAGTTCAGGGGTTGGGCATGGACCAGCAGGTACCGGCCACACTGGAGGCGCAGGCGAATGGCACGATTGGTCTGGGCACGGCAGGTGTTTCCGCCAACATACGCAATCTGAGGCCGGATCGTGTTTTTCCATCTGTGGGGATGACGCGATATTTAGCCGGAATCGCCGCGCCTGTGAATGGTTTGGCGCGCATTACCTACAGCAAGAAAAAAGGTTTTGAGGGGGCAAGTGTTGATCTGCGGGCCGCCGAAGGGCGCATAGAGATCGGCGATTTTAAACAGGCCTTTAAGGAGGCCCATATAAAGGCCAGCTATACATCGGCAACCCGAACGGCCCTGTTTCAGACCCTGCGTATTAAGTCACCGTTTCTCGATAGCGACCTCAACGGTACGGTGCATATTACGCCCGCCGATAAAAAAACGCAGCGCGATCTGACCATTGGGTTTGACATGACTTCGCCGCGGCTCACCGGCAGGCTGGCTAAGGATTTTGCCGCGCAAACCCTTACTCACGCACATGTCAAGGGTAATTACATCCCGCATCAACGTCGCCTGATTGTGACGGACGGCCGTGCCCGTTTAAATAACGCTGACCTGACCACAAAAGGCATGGTCTATACAGACGAGCAGGGACGTCTGGGCGCCGATTTGACCGCACGTCTTGACGGGCGGTTTGGCAAGGATGATGTATTTGCCTTCTGGCCCGAAAGCCTGTCGCCCAATACACGTGGCAATCTGATTGAGCGTATTCGGGGGGGTGATTTTGCCAATGCTAATTTTGTCCTGAAGGCGCAACCGGGGCATTTTGAGCATCTGGAAAATGAAGACCTGCGGCTGGATTTTGATTTCAGCGACCTTACTCTCTCCATCGAAAAGCGCTTGCAAAACGCAACGGAATTGCGCGGTCACGGGATTTTGCTGGGCAATAGTTTTGCCATGGATGTCGATGGCGGCCGGCTGGTGGATGTGCAACTGACCAGGGGCGGGCTGAGTGTGCCTGATTTTCGCGATCATACAACCCACACATCCATCTGGCTGGAAAGTCAGACGGATGTGGCCAGCGTTTTGGAAGCCATTGACCCTATAACCGATGGCAATCTGGCGCGTCAC
>JBAWDM010000037.1:0-13158 GCA_049590735.1 Asticcacaulis sp.
CGGGCCTGTGTGCTGACGGGCCAACCTGTTTTCTCAATTTGCTGGATGTTATTATTGATCGCACGGCTGATCTTATTGAAAAAACCAGTCACACCATTGATGAGCTGTCTAAATCCATCTTTACGACACGCCGTAAGGCGCGGCTTGAGGATGTGCTGATTGAGCTGGGTGGCCAGCAAAATGATATTGTCAAAATCCGCGATTCTTTGGTGACGCTGGCGCGGCTGACCGCTTTTGCCTCGGGTGTGGAAAAGAAGGTTGTGGGCGTTAAAAATGTGGCGGCCTTACGGGAATTTCATGACCGTCTGCGCACCATGAGTCAGGATGTGGCCTCGCTCAGTGACCACGCCACCTATGTCAGCGGCAATATCGCGTTTTTACTCGATGCGGCGCTGGGGCTAATCAATGTTGAGCAAAATGTCATCATCAAGGTCATTTCGATTACGTCATGTATCTTTTTGCCCCTGACCCTGATGGCCAGCATATATGGCATGAATTTCGAACACATGCCTTTCCTGCATCATCATTATGGGTTTGCAGTCATGTGTGCCTTGATGGTGATGATTACGGTCGGGCTTTTGGCCTTATTTAAAAAGCAGCGTTGGATTTAGGCGCGCTCAGCCAGCGTATAGTTGCATCCCTTATCTTTGAGATGCTGTAAGGAGGCTTCCAGCATGCGGGCCCTAACAAGGATGGCGTTGCTCAGATTGGCATAATCAAGGTTTGATCGCGACAGATCGGTACGCATCATGCGGCCACCTCCCAGTTCAAGCGGCCCCAGATTGGCATTTGTCAGATCGGCATGATTTAAACGCGCCCCAATCAGTCTGGCACCGCGCAAATCCGCTCCGCTCAGATTGCAGCGTCTCAGATCAGCATTGACCAGATTAGCTCCCTGCATTTCGATGCCACGCATATCCAGGCCGAAGAAAACACCGTTTTCGGCGTCCAGAGTCGTCAATACGCGCTTTTGCAAAGGGCCGAGCACGCGAAAATCAACACCGGGCAATATCTGACGCGTACTTTTGGCTCCGCTGGTTTTCGCCCATTCCTCATGAAGGTCAATCAGTTCAATGAGTGGGTGATCATCAATATAGACGTTAACGGGCGGGCCAAGCACGCCGGTCGTGTCGGCCTCACGCAGATTGCAGCCGTTCGTTTCCGTATTGACCATAACGGCGCCGGACATGTCGGCACCGGTGACATCGGCACCCGCCATATCTGCGCCCGTCAGATTGGCGCCGCTCAGATTGGCTTTGCGCAGCTTGGCCTGAGACATGATGGCGCCCGTCAGATTGGCATCGTGAAAATCGGTGGATACCGCCAGAGTGCCGTTGAGGCGCGCCCCCGACAGGTCGGCCCCGGTCAGTATGGCGTAGTCCAGCTCACCCGGCCGTTTTTCATGCTTCATCAGCCGCAGGCCCTGCTTGTCATCCTTGAAAGCAATCATGCCTTCACGCAGATCCGCCTTGATCAGGCTGGCCGCTGTCATATTGGCGCCCCGCAATGACGCGCCGCGCAGGTCAGCCTTGTCCAGTCTGGCAAAGCGCAAATCGGCATTGCGCAGGTCGGCCCCATACAGGTTGGCGCGCATCAGATTGGCATCGCGCAGACTGGCTCCGTACAGCCGTGCCCCCGTCAGATTCGCATCGCTTAAATCCACACCTTCGAGGTTAATTTCCGTCAGATCAATATAGGCCAGATTAGCGACACGCCCGCCCATCTTGCCTATTCTGTATTGGGCATGCTGTTCTAATATGTGGCGCAAAGAGGTGTGGTCGAGACTTTGCAGGGTTGCGGCGGACATAGAAACCTTTGGATAAGCTTTGGGGACGTGAAAACCTTTTGCGCGACTCAGAGTGCGCAATTGTGATCACTTATTTAGCAGCAAATCCGCAGGGTCTGCATAGCTTAAAAAAACGGGCAGCATCGGAATATAAAAGACGTGGGATTTTTGCCGCAAAAGCCTTAGTGGCTTTCCTGACAGACCCGGCACAGGCCGCGCGCTTCTAAGGTAATGTGATTGATCTTAAAGCCTGACGTCGCAGCACTTGTTTCAATCTCGGCTGTATTGGGAATGGCGATTTCAACGCTTTGACCGCAACACTCACACAATAAAAAACCGGCCGTGTGCTTATGGTCATGCGTGTCGCAGGCGACAAAGGCATTCAGGCTTTCGATGCGGTGCACCAGACCCATCTGTTCCAGAAAGCTCAGGGCGCGATAGACGGTGGGGGGCTTGGCCGCGCCTTCGGGATGGAAGCGATCAATAACATCATAGGCCTTGATGGGGGCATTGGCCTCGAGGATCAGCTCATAGGTGCGCAGACGCGACGAGGTCATGCGCTCACCGGCATCAAGGCACAGGCTCTGGGCTGCCGCCATACGGTCGGCAAGCGAGTCCGTTTTTACATCGTGATCGTGGGCATGGCCGCAACTATAACTCATGGGTCTAAAATAGGCTGTGTGCGTGGTTTCTGCAACCATGCAAAACACCTGAAAGTACAGTCTTTGGCTGGAGAGCGGCTACAACAAAGCCTGACAGGCGGCATCGGTATGGAAAAAAGCCGGACGGGCGCACCGAAATGACCTCAAGGCTTGCTCAGATCAATACGGTGCGCTAGAAGCGAGGCTTATTTTTTTCACACCAACTTCTCAAAAGCGACCATGGCACAAGAACAAACAAATGAAACGCCGCTCACCGGAAACGTCCTTTTCTACAAGACTCCTGAGCCTCTGAATCCCGAAGCCCACGGTGCTTTGGGCATTAAATCCATACCCGCTCCGCATGCCTTTGTGGCAGAAACCAATGTGGTGCCTTTGACGGTTGCCGAATTTCCGGCCGCGTCCTTAAGCTTTCCGATCGTCTTTATCGGTGAAACCTACATGCCTGTGGCAGCCATGGGTTTGTCGTCGGCGCAGAATGTTTTCGTATCCGATGAGGGCATATTCAAATCCGACAGCTATCTGCCGGCCTTTGCCCGCCGCTATCCCTTTGTGTTCGCCAATGACGAAAGCGCTGAGCGCATGATCCTGTGTGTGGACACCGGCGCCGCGATGGTGGTGTCTGAAAATCCGGACGTGCCCTTCTTCGCAGACGGCAAGGTCACCCCCTATATTGATAACGCCATGCAGTTCTGTTCAGATTTTGAAACAGAGCGCCGCCGCACGGAATCCTTTGTGGCCATGCTGCGTGAGCTGGATCTTCTGGCGCCGCGCGAAACCGTTTATAATCCGCAAAATCCGGATGGCACACGCGGTGAGCCGCAAAAGATTGCTGAATATTTTGCCGTTGACGAAAAGAAGCTGGGCGAATTGCCGGGCGAAAAGCTGGTTGAACTACGTGACAATGGCGCCCTCCTGCACATTTATGCGCACATCAATTCCTTGCTATCCTGGGATAAGCTGATTGCCATGACGATCGAACGCAATGCCGTCACTAAGCCCGCCAACTAAGGCCACGTGCTGAGACTAAAAGTGGTAGATTAAAAAAGCTCCGGATCTAGGTCCGGAGCTTTTTTTATGGCTAAGGCCGGCTTACTCATCAGGCGCTTTGGGCAGACGCTGGAATACAGACCGGGTCAGGCAGGAAAAGACCAGCCGGCCCGCTTCGTCCAGCAGATCATTTTGCGCAATCACCACGCCTTTTGTGTCCCCCACCGCATCCTTGCCCATAACCGTCAGTCGGCCCCGCAGCAGCTCACCCGGCGGCGGATTGCGCGACCAGCGCAAGGCATCGACCGCTAAGCGCTTGGTTTGCGGCCATTGCGAAGAGGCCTCGGTTTCCAGCTTTGACCACAAAGCAAAGATCAGGGCATCAGGAATGCCAAGATCGGTATTCCAGCTGGGCGCATAGGCTTTGCAAAAAACAGCCAGTTCCGCTTCGGATATGACGCCTGCGCCGATCGAAACGCTCTGGCCGATATACAGGTCATCAAAGGCTGCAGGCATGGTATCGGGCTCCGGAAAAGCGGTTACGTCCCACTCATAACCTCAGTTGTGAAGCAGCGCAAACAGCAAAAAAAAGCCGCGGTTGTTGCTTATTGCAGGTGGCTGTGGTTTTTGTCCCCGAAGCGCACACACAGGCAGATGATGAGTAAGTCCGACCCTATGCATATCAACGCAGACGCGGCCGATAAGGGCGTATATCGTGATCGGGCGGATGATCGTTTGCCGGATCGTTTTGATCTGGCGGACATTCTCAAAAAAACGCGTGAAAGCCGGGGTCAGTCTCTCGAAGATATGGTGACGATTACCCGCGTGCGCCGGGACTATCTGGCGGCGTTTGAACAGGCGGCCTATGATGTCTTACCGCCGCGTGCCTTTGCGATTGGCTATGTAAAGGCCTATGCCAGAGCGCTTGATCTCGACGAAGAAGCGCTGGCGGATATGTATAAGCGCGAAGTGTCTGAGCCGCAGACGCGCCTGCATGCCCCTTCCGGTGCATCGCTCGAAGACCATAAGCCCAATTACAGCCTCTATATCGGTGCCGGACTCTGTCTTGTGGCGGCGATTATTATATGGAATGTCTTACAGCGTCAGCCCGAACTGGCCTTGCGTTCCGGCACACCGCAAATCGCGGCCGCGCAGGATAAATGGATGCATGGCACGCCCAATATGTTGGATGGCGCTGTGTTTATCTCGCAGCCTCAGCCGGCCTCGCGTGAGCAGGATGTGCCGCCCCTGTATGCCACACCGGGGCTGGAAGCCGAATTTGCGGCCATTGAGGCGGAAAAAGATCAAAATTCAAATGCGCCTGTGCCGGTGCAGGATGTTCTGCAAATGCGTAAGGCCTTCAATCCGCATGGTGCCATCTATGGCGCGCCGCCCGAGGATTCGTCTGTCACCCTTCAGGCCACTAAGCTGGTCAATCTGATTTTGCGCAGTCCTGAGGGTGCCATCGTGTTTGTGCATGCTTTGGGGTCGGGCGAGGCCTATCGCGTGCCCAGCGTGGATCAGCAAAACCTGTTGGTAGATGTCTCTGATCCGACAGCGATGGAAATCTATTATAATGGAGAATATGCCGGCATGATGGAGGGGCTGGTCACGCCGGTCGGCAAGCTGAATGCCCATGCCGAACAGGCCTCCGACCTGCTGGATGCGCGTCAGGCCGCCGCCGGACAATTGGCGGGTGTTCGCAAACCGGCCACTGCACCGATAGCGCCGCTTGGCCCCACCAAACGTGCTGGGCCCATCCCGTATTTGCCGGACACGGCTGCGGCCCCTGTGGACGTCACCCCATCTGAACCTCAGGGTCAGGCGAAAGCCTCAGTCCAGCCGTAATATTATGTGAAAAGGCGGTTGTGACATGACACCGCGATGCTGATATAGCAAGGATAGTCCAGCAAAAGAAATCGGAACATGGATACACATTATCCCGCCCAAAACGCCCCTCAGGACGTCAATGACCGCAACCACACGCATGTGCGGCCGTGGCGTACGATTGAACGCCGTAAAAGCCGCCAAATTATGGTGGGTAAGGTTGCCGTAGGCGGGGATGCGCCCATTTCTGTTCAATCCATGACCAACACCCTGACCTCGGATGCGCAGGCAACCTTGCGCCAGATCGCGGCTCTGGAAGAGGCGGGGGCGGATATTGTGCGTGTGTCCTGCCCGGATGTCGATTCGACGGTCGCGCTGAAAACCATTGTGCAGAACACCGCCCTGCCTATCGTGGCGGACATCCATTTTCACTATAAGCGCGCCATTGAGGCGGCCAAAGCCGGCGCGGCCTGTCTGCGGATCAATCCGGGCAATATCGGCTCGGCGGATCGGGTGAAGGAGGTCATTCAGGCCGCCAAGGATTATGGCTGTTCCATGCGCATCGGTGTCAATGCCGGTTCGCTTGAAAAACAATTCATGGACAAATATGCGGAGCCCTGTCCTGAGGCCATGGTCGAAAGTGCGCTTTATCATGCCGATATTTTGCGCGAACACGATTTTCATGAGTTTAAGATATCGGTGAAAGCCTCGGATGTCTTTCTGACGGTGGCCGCCTATCAGATGCTGGCGGATGCCATTGATTGTCCCCTGCATATCGGCGTGACCGAGGCGGGGCCTTTACGGGCCGGTACGATCAAATCAGCGATTGGTCTGGGCAATCTGTTGTGGGCCGGTATCGGCGACACGGTGCGGGTATCGCTGGCGGCCGATCCGGTTGAGGAAATCAAGGTCGGGTTTGATCTGTTGAAATCGCTGGGTCTGCGCCATCGCGGCGTCAATATAATTGCCTGTCCGTCCTGTGCGCGTCAGGGATTCAATGTCATTGAGACGGTGGCTAAGCTGGAAGAGCGTCTGGCGCACATCGCCAAGCCCATGAGCCTGTCCATTATCGGCTGCGTCGTAAACGGTCCCGGCGAAGCGCTCTATACCGATATTGGCTTTACCGGTGGCGGTGCCGGTTCCGGCATGGTCTATATGGCCGGAAAACCGGATCATAAGCTTAGCAATGACGATATGATTGATCACATTGTCGGTCTGGTCGAAGCCCGCGCCGAGACACTACCGTAAGCTTCCGGCGATTGAGGCAAGCCCGACCACGCGCCCGAGCTTATGCGAGGCGGCCCCGCGGCCTGAGCGCACTTAAAAGTGCCCCTCGCGGCCTGAGCGCATTAATGCATGCGTGGCGTCATCTGGATGGCTTTGGCGGGCACAAAGCCGCTATCGGCATGCATAGGCAGTTTTTGATTGCCGCTACACATCATCTCATCAATGGCCGTGGCGCTGACAGGTTTTGAAAACAGATAGCCCTGAATAATATGGCAGCCTGTCTGGCGCAAAATGTTTTTCTGGGCACGGGTTTCAACCCCTTCGGCCAGAATGTTCAGGTTCAGGGCCTTGGACAGTTTCACAATGGCGCGAATGACCGTTTCGGCATCCGGATCGACGCCCAGATTGGACACGAACGAACGGTCAATCTTGATCTTGTCGACCGGATAGCGGCTGAGATAGCCCAGCGACGAATAGCCGGTACCAAAATCGTCAAGGGCAATGCTGAAACCCATCTGACGCAGATCATGCAGGATCATTTGCGTGGTATGGTCGTCATTCAGCAGGACGCCTTCGGTAATTTCAATCTCAATCTGCTCGGCGGATGTCTTCGTCTCAGCCAGCAGGGCCTTTATTTCTTTGATAAAACCCATGCAACGCATTTGGGTGGCCGACACATTAACGGCCACTTTAAGGCCCGGCCAGCGATGCGAATCCAGCATGGCGCGTCGCATGACCTGTGCGCCTAGTTCCTGCATAAGGCCGCATTCTTCGGCCAGAGGTATAAAATAGGCCGGTGAGACGGGGCCGCGTGTCGGGTGCGTCCAGCGACATAAGGCCTCGACCCCGACAATCAGGCCGGAATGATCGCATTGCGGCTGATAGACGACCTCGATGGCTTCAACATGCAGGGCTTCGCGCAGGCCGGTTTCCAGGGTTCTACGCAACTTGATGGTCGCGTCCATTTCAACTTCAAAGAAGGCATATTGTCCGCGGCCCAGATCCTTGGCGCGGTACAGGGCCAGATCCGCCTGACGCAAGGCTTCGGCCGGGTCGATATCGCCGTCCTGCAAGAGCGTCACGCCAATAGAGCAGGAGGAAAAGACCTGACCGGATTCCAGTGTGACCGTGCCGGTCAGCCCTTCCAGTACACGCCGCGCCAGAGAGGCTGCGCTCAGGCCGTCGGTGTCGGTCTGGATAATGACAAATTCATCGCCCCCCAGACGCACCAGCGTATCACCGGAGCGGATCATCTGGCTGATGCGTTTGGCATTGCAGCGGATAAGCTCATCGCCGGCCAGATGACCGAGTGTGTCATTGACGTCTTTGAAACGGTCAAGCCCGACACACATGACGGCGACATGGCCGCCTTCGCGCTTAAGGCGTTCACAGGCCCGATTAAGTCGGTCACTGAAAAGGGTGCGGTTCGGCAAGCCGGTCAGACTGTCATGCAAGGCCATGTGTTTGGCGCGGGCCTCAGAGAGGATGAGACCGCGTGCGGCCCGCTGACTCTTGTACAAAAGCACGACTGCACTCAGGCCCAGCCCCAGTGATATAAGTAATACCGGCAGGATTATGCGCAAAAAGAGAGTGCGGCCGGGCGTGTCCGGCATCCAGCTCAGTTCAGCCAATGGCTTGCCCTTATCGTCCTTGAAGACGACGGAGGCGGCACCGTCGGGGCGCGGTTGATTTTCAGACAGAAGCGATATGTCGGACACCACATAGCGCTGAGACAGGGCCATTAACTCCTGCGGGCTCAGTTCGTGCATGCCAACCGCGACATAGGGATTGTAGTCCAGCAAGGGGGCTCTGGGCCTGTCCGGCAGGATCAGGCTGACGCCGACAATATATATGCGGCCCTTCATAACCATAAGGCGGCCAATATGGTTGTTTTCTATACCGTAATGTTGACCCTGGGCACGACGGGTCTCATAGGCCTGACGCAAATTGACGATAAGCGGTTGCACCTGCGTGGCAAGGTCCTGAAAACCGCTTGTATCGACCTCATGACCGCCGCTGTAGGCAAAGGTGATTTTACCGTCACCATTCATCAGCATGTTGGATTCAAAATTCAGAAAACTCTCAAAATAGCCACCGACATGGCCAACGATCCACGGGCCATTGTAACGCTCGGCGACATTGTCAAAAGTTGTATTCCACGTGGTGATGGGCGTCATAAGCTTGGAATGATCGGTCGCCATCTGGCTGAGCGCCGTCTGGACGAGTTTTTCCTCACGGCTACGCGATAGGGTGTCGGCCTGATCGGCCCATATCCATAAACTGCCCACCAGGGCGCAGACGGCCACAACCACGATGACGATCATGGGGGCCAGAAGTTTCAACTCGCTCGTATTCGTTTTCACTAGTGTCTCATTCTGAGGCTACGATCGTTTACTGATACGACTATACGGAAGATATCTTAAATTTAGACAAACAAAATAAGGGTTTATTGCAAAAAGGCGTTAACCTGAGCCGGCGTTAAATCGTCAGACTAAAGGGGCTTAACCCCTTGACCTATAAGAGATGCTGGCGCAGGAAGGGGCTCTGCTCAGATATTAACAGACAAGGCTGTCATGCATTTATATATCAATTCCGGTTCCCCCTTTGCCCGCAAGGCACGCATTGTCGTGCGTGAGCGCGGATGGACCTCACAGGTCAAAGAGGTCGTGGTTGTGCCAATCGAAAGTCCGGCCAATCTGGTGGGTGTCAATCCGGTGGCGCAGGTGCCGGCCTTGCGCGATGACCAAGGCATCAACTGGCAGGATACGGCTTTGATCTGCGCCTGGCTGGATGCGACCGCAAAGACGGGCACGCGTTTATTGCCGCCGGAAAATGACACCAGCCATTGGGCCATTCGCCGCCTTGAAGCCGCCGCCAACGGTTTGATTGAAATGAATGTCCGCATGGTGCTGGAAAACCGCCGTCCCGAAAATGAGCGCTCGCCCTTCTGGCTGAAGCGCTGGGAAGATAATCTGCTGCGCGGTTTTGCGGCGGTTGAAGCCCTGTGCCCGTCACCGGATGTGCTGGACATGGGCAGTCTGACACTGGCCCTGGCGGCGACCTATACGGATTTTCGCTTTCCCCACATAGACTGGCGGGCAGTGGCGCCAAAGGTAGCGGCCCTTCAGTCCGAGTTAGAGAAACGCCAAAGTTTCATTGATACCTATCCGAAATGAGTTTAGGCAGGGGGCCGGATTTACACATTAAGAGTGCTGCCCCTTGATACACCTTCCCGACGCCAAGCTTGAACAGGTCATGGACCGCTTTCGCATGATCGAGGCGCGCATGGAAACGGCGACCTCCGGTGATGAGATCGTTAAGCTGTCCAAAGAACATGCCGAAATCAAGCCGGTCTTTGATGCGGTCACACGTCTGCATAAGGCGCGTTTGTCTGTGCCTGAGCTTGAGGAAATGGTGGGGCTGAATGATCCCGACCTGTCGCCTCTGGCGGCCGACGAATTACAGGCCCTGCAAACCGAATTGCCGGAACTGGAACACAGCGTGGCGCTGTTGCTGGCGCCGCAGGACAAGGACGTCAACGCCTCGGCCATCCTCGAAGTCCGCGCCGGTACCGGTGGTGACGAAGCCGCTATTTTTGCGGGCGACCTGTTTCGCATGTATAGCCGCTATGCCTCGTCTCAGGGCTGGAAGGTCGAGATCGACTCGGTGTCTGAGGGCGAAATGGGCGGCTATAAGGAAATTATCGCCTCTGTGACCGGCGATGGCGTCTTCGGTAAACTCAAATTCGAATCCGGCGTGCATCGCGTGCAGCGCGTCCCGGCCACGGAGGCGGGCGGGCGCATACATACCTCGGCGGCAACCGTGGCGGTGCTGCCCGAAGCCGTCGATGTTGAGATCGAAATTCTCGACAAAGACATCCGCATTGATACTTATCGCGCTTCGGGTTCCGGCGGGCAGCACGTCAATAAGACGGACTCAGCTGTGCGCATCACCCACATGCCGTCGGGTATTGTGGTGACCTCATCGGAAAAGTCGCAGCATATGAACCGTGCCATCGCCATGCGGAACCTCAAGGCGCGGCTTTATGATCAGCAGCGCACGGCGCTGGATACAGCGCGGTCGGATGCCCGCAAGTCTCAGGTCGGATCAGGGGATCGCTCAGAGCGCATCCGGACCTATAATTACCCGCAAGGCCGCGTGTCCGATCACCGCATCAATCTGACGCTATATAATTTGCCTGCCTTTATGGAGGGTGACATGGATCAGATGATTGGCGCCCTGATCAACGAGGATCAGGCCGAGCGTCTGGCCATGCTGGCTGAGGAGTTGGGGTAATGCCTAAATCGTTTATACGCAAAGGCCTGATTTTGTGGGGCATGTTGCTGATAGGGCAGTTCCTGCTGGCGGCGGCGGTTATGTACAAAAACATGAAGGCGGGCTTTGGCTTTGTCGAAACGGCCATGACCCTGCCGCCGTCCTTGTTTGTCTTCAGTCTGGGCCTGTTTTTGGTGAGTTGGTTGCAATTCCGGAGCAAGCCCTGACATGACCATCACCGGCGTGGTGCAATCTCTCTGGCGGCATCCGATCAAGGGCTTTACGCCTGAGCCGGTATTGGCCTTGGCCAGTTTGCATTTGTTCTTGCTTGCCTATTTTTCAGTATAGAAACAGGCTGTAGATATTATGGGGCAAACGATGAAAAACGTTACCAACAATAAAGAGAATCTTGCTCAAACACGTATAAACCATTGGCTTGGCACAATTCTTTTAACCGCAATTTTGGCATTAGGTGTGTATTCGGTCATAAGTGGGAAAAGCACTTGGATCGAGACGGCGAAGTTAGATTGGATCTGGGTGCTTCTACTTTTGTACATGTTGCCTAATCGATTTGCTATCTGCGCCAGCTTATTATTTTTGCCCATTGCTTTTTGGTTGGAATTACAAGGCTTGCCTTCGAACTGGCAATTCATGACGATTAAATCGTGGCGGGTTTGGGTCCCAGTTATATTGTGGATATCTATAGTAGGCCGTTTGCTCTTCGACGCATTTAAGGGACAGTTCTTCTCTAAACCTGAAAAGACAGAAAAAACATGACCCTCAAGGGCCTGGTGCAATCTCTCTGGCGCTATCCAATCAAGGGCTTTACGCCTGAACCCTTGCATGAAGCGCTTTTGACAGCGGGAGCCTTTTTTCCACATGACCGGCTTTATGCGCTTGAGGTCGGGCGCTCTGGCTTTAATCCCGATGCCCCCAAAACCATCTCCAAGATGCGGTTTGCCGTTTTGGCGCGCTTTTCGGCTGTGGCACGTATGCGTACCCGCTATGATGAATTTGCCGATGTGCTGGAACTGAGTGACGAAGACGGTAAGTCCTGGCGTTTTGATATGTCCACCGAGGCGGGACGGCATAGCTTAGCGCGCCATGTCGAAACGGTTTTGTCCCGCCACGAAGACTATGATCCGGTGGCTTTTCCTTTAAACCTTCTCAGCGCGGCCGATCCTGAAAGCCTCCATCCGCCGTTTCGTTTTACCGATTCAGCCAAGGGGTTTGTGTCATTTCTTAATCTCAACTCTTTACGCGATCTGGGGCAACGCATGGGACGTGAGTTGGATCCACTGCGGTTGCGCGCCAATATCTGGGTCGAGGATTTAAGCGCTTTTGAGGAGCAGACCTATGTTGGTAAGCACATTCGTGTTGGCGAAGACGGGCCGGAATTTGAGGTGCTGAAACCCATTGAGCGCTGCGTGGCCACCCACGTCAATCCGGAGACGGCGGAACGTGATGCCGATATCTGTACGGCCCTGTGGGAAAATTATGGCCATCGGGACTGCGGTATCTATGCCCGTATCCTGAAAGGCGGCACCATTAGGCCGGATGATAGCTTGCGCATCTATTGATCTGAGGCCTTAAGCCTTTTATAGCCTTGGGATAGTTCATTACAAAGGTAGATCATCATGCCCACACTTGTCCTGTTGCGTCACGGCCAAAGCCAATGGAATCTGGAAAACCGTTTTACGGGCTGGGTGGATGTCAATCTGACCTCTGAGGGCGAAGCGCAGGCGACACGCGGCGGAGAACTGATCAAGGCCGAAGGCATCGAGATCAATAAGGCGTTCACGTCTGTCCTGACCCGCGCCATTCGCACCTGTAATCTGGCGCTCGAAGCAGCCGGGCAAAGCTTTGTGCCGGTGGTGAAGGACTGGCGTCTGAATGAGCGTCACTATGGCGGCCTGACGGGCCTTGATAAGGCTGAAACGGCGGCCAAGCACGGCGACGAGCAGGTGAAAATCTGGCGGCGTTCCTATGATGTGCCGCCGCCGCCTTTAGAAGCCGGCAGTCAGTATGATTTCAAGGGCGATCGTCGCTATGCTGGTGCTGATTTGCCCGATACCGAAAGCCTGAAAACAACTTTGGATCGCGTCATGCCGTTCTGGACAGCCGATATTGTGCCGGCGCTGACAGGCAGCGATACGGTTCTGGTGGTGGCGCACGGCAATTCACTGCGCGCCATTATTAAGGGTCTGTTTGATCTGTCGGAAGAGGCTATTTTGGACATCGAAGTCCCGACCGGTAATCCATTAGTGATTGAGCTTGATGCGGCCCTAAAGCCTGTGTCCGCCAAATACCTCGATACGGCCCGCGCCACGACCTTGCCGGAAATTAAGTAAAGTAAGAAAAGCCCCTCACCCGCCGCGAAAACGCGGCACCCTC